>JAYVZC010000226.1:0-4008 GCA_043783695.1 Bacteroidota bacterium | reverse complement strand
TAACAAAAGATACTGCATTTTGGAATAACAGTCGACATGAACCACTTACCAAATTAGAGGCGAAATCTTATGACATGATCGACACAGTAAGAAGTATTCCATTTATTAAAAAGGGAGTTAATATTTTATACTTTTTATTTACAGGATATAAAGATATTGGACCAATAGATTTAGGACATTACATTAATGTTTATGGATACAATGCTTACGAAGGAACACGATTAAAATTAGGCTTTAGAACAAATCAAAAATTTAGTGACAGTTGGATCATACGAGGATATGGCGCCTATGGTTTTAAAGACAAAGGATTTAAATACAATGTACAACTGGAAAAAATTCTAACAAGATATCCATGGAGCAAAGTGGGAATTCAATATCGCGATGACATTGATCAAATTGGAACCAATTTTAATTATTCTAACAATATAAATTTGGGACAATCTCCCAACAATTTAAACACTACTTTTTCTCAAATTGGGAACATTTCAAAATTGGTTCGCAAACAAGAAGCAAGAGTTTGGTATGAGAAAGATTTTAATCCAGGAATCAATTCAAAAATTACTTTTCAAAATGTAAGAACGAATCCTTTATTTCCTATTAGCTTTGGCGATCAATTTAATATTTTTCAAACAAAAAAATATTCCATAACCGAAATACAATTAGATACTCGCTTATCTGTAAAGGAACGATTTGTGCAAAATGGAACAGAACGAATTAGTTTCGGAAATAATAAATCACCAATAATTACTTTCAATTATACATTAGGAATTAAAAAATTATTAGATGGAGATTTTAATTATCAGAAAGCAAGCATTTCTTTTTCAAACCGATTTAGAATGTCTACACTTGGCTATTCACAGGTTTTTGCAAAAGCAGGAAAAGTTTTTTCGAAAATTCCTTATACGCTTCTCGAAATCCCTAGAGGAAATGAAAATATTTTTTATGGAAACAATATTTTTAATCAGATGAATTATTTTGAATTTGTGAGCGACCAATACATTCAAGCATTTTGGCAACATCACTTCAATGGTTTATTGTTTAATCGAGTTCCGTTTATCAAAAAATTTGACATTAGGGAAATTGTTGGAATAAATATGGCGTATGGAACATTGAGCAACAAAAATAAAAATTTCAATAGCAACAATTCATATACTGTAATGGACGATGTGCCTTATTTTGAAGCCGATTTGGGAGTAGAAAATATATTTGACATAATTCGAGTAGATTTTTTATATCGTTTAACTTATAATGATGATTTCTACAAAAAACAATATGAATTAGCAAATCCCGGAAGCAAAATTAATGTTTGGGGGATAAAAGTAGGATTACAAATTTCATTTTAAAATAAAAAATTACTTTTTATGATACAACTTAACAAAAACTATTGGACAAATCGTTACAAAGAAAACGATGCTAGTTGGGATTTAGGAGAAGTGTCAACACCATTAAAAGAATATTTTGATCAACTAAATACTAAAGAAATTTCCATTTTAATACCGGGTGCCGGAAATGGTTATGAAGCCGAATACCTGTATAACAAAGGGTTCAAAAACATTACAATAATTGACCTTTCAGACGAACCATTAAAAAATATTAAAAAGCGTATAGCTGATTTTCCTGAAAAAAATTTAATTCTTGGCGATTTTTTCGAACATCAGCAACAATATGATCTAATAGTGGAGCAAACATTTTTTTGTGCGATTAATCCTTCACTACGACAAGCTTACGTAAAGAAAATGCATCAACTATTAACAAACAAAGGAAAATTAGTGGGTGTTTTTTTTAATGATATACTCAATTCCGACAAGCCACCCTTTGGTGGAAATAAAGAAGAATATGTTTCCTATTTCAAACCGTATTTTAATTTTAAAACATTTGATGTTTGCTATAATTCAATAGAACCGAGAGCAAACAGAGAGTTGTTTATTAATTTCGAAAAAAATAAATTAAAATTTACTTCAAAGTAGCCATCTTTTTAAATTTTGTATCTTCGCATAAGAATGAAATTACGAATCGCAATTATATTATTTATTTTACCTTTTATAGTTAGTGCTCAAACTAAAAAAACAAAGCACAAATTAACTCCAAAGGCTGAAAAACAAAGCATAGAACAATTTTATGCCTCACATCAACTTGTACCCGATTCAGCTTGCAGTCCATATTTATACTACCAAGTATACGATTGGATTGGGACACATTATAAATATGCTGGCAAATCAAAAAAAGGAATAGATTGCTCCGGATTTGTGAATGAGATGTATAGAAGTGCTTATTGCATCAATTTAAGAGGTGGTTCAAAAGATATATGGCAAACGATTAAACCTATTGATAAAGGTGATTTACAAGAAGGCGATATATTATTTTTTAAAATTAAAAGAGGACAAATTTCTCACGTTGGAGTATATTTAGGAAACAACAAATTTGCACACGCCTCAGTACACTCAGGTGTGATCATTAGCGATTTGAATGAAAAATATTATAAAAAATATTTTTTTAAAGGTGGCCGTATTCAATAGACAAATAAAAAAACAAATTTAATTATGGGAAAGACATTGATTTTAAATGGCAAACAAATTGAACAAAAAATTAATCGTATTGCTTATGAAATATATGAAAACAACAACGATGAGAAGGAAATCATTATTGCAGGTATTTCCGGCAATGGTTATTTATTAGCGAAACGAATTTCAGATTTTGTTCAAAAAATATCTCCAATTAAAACTAAATTAATTGAAATTAAAATCAATAAAGAAAATCCGCTTGCAACGGATATAAAAATTGCCTTATCGGATAAAGAATTAAAGAACAAAGTAATTATTTTGGTTGATGATGTATTAAATTCTGGAAAGACCTTAATCTTTGGAGCAAAACCATTTTTGATATCACCGGTAAAGCGCTTAACAACTGTTGTGCTGGTCGACAGAGGGCACAATCGTTATCCAATCAAAGCGGATTTTGTTGGATTATCTTTATCCACCACCTTACAGGAACACATTACTGTAGAATTAAAAAAAGGGAAAGAAGCCGTTTATCTTAGTTAGGCAGTAGTTAACCACTTACATTTTCATAGAAGTCAAAAGGGTTAAGTCAAAATTCAAAAGTTTAGAATATATTTGACGAAAACACACCTTGCCTTTTGAATTTTGAATTTTTTCTCTTTTGATTTATTTTAAATTACTTTCTCCGCTATCTGTTCCTTAACAAATGAAGCTAATTCATCAACATTTAAATCTTTGGCTTTTACAGTATATTGTGCTTGATGATAAGTATCTTCTCGTTTTTCCAATTGTCTCGTCACAAACTCTTTCAATTGTTTTTCATCTTTGTTTGCAATCAATGGACGTTTTTCTTTTGCATTCATTAATCTGTTCACTAAAGTATCGACACTCATTTTTAAATAAACAGTTGTTCCGTGATTATTCATTAACTCCATGTTTCCATAATAGCAAGGAGTTCCTCCACCACATGCTATAACGATCTTTTCTTTTTCAATAACTTTTTTCAAAGCATTGTGTTCCATCGCTCTGAATTCTTTTTCCCCTTTCGATGAAAATATTTCAGGAATAGTCATTTTGTATTCCTGCTCAATAAATTTATCCAAATCGATAAATTCATATCCCAATTGGGTAGCCAATGTTATACCGGTAGAAGATTTTCCACTTGCCATGTATCCTGTTAAAAATATTTTTGCCATTAGTTTGGAAAGATTAGCGGTAAATCCATTTCAGATTTACCATAATTAATAGAACTTAATTTATTTTTTTCGAAATAAAAATCAATATTTGATTCATCAAAGCTTAGTCTTTTTTCTCCCCATTCATGCAATTCTGTTTCAAAAACAGTGATTCCTTTATTCTTAAATAAATCAACAATTTGTTTTTCAGAAAAGTCGAAAATTTTTCGTCCCCACAAAATCACATCCGGATTATCAATTTCTACACAACAAAAAAGTTGTTTATTTTTTTCGTCAAAAAAAAGAGAAAATCCTTGCTCCCAATAATGCCAAAC
>JAYVZC010000225.1:0-4013 GCA_043783695.1 Bacteroidota bacterium | reverse complement strand
GCAAACGCTTATCATTAAAATATTCGGTTTCCATTACTTCTTCAATAACCACAACTCTTCCATCTGCTGGAGCAACAATGTTATTTTCGTTAATAGTAATAGTGCGGTTCGGGCTTCTGAAAAATTGTAAAATGGTAATTAATAAAAAAGCTGATAATGCATATCCAAGCCAAATAACAATCGCATAAGCAGAGCAAAAATAGTAAGTCAGAAAATTAATAATTCCTGCAACAATTAATGTTAGAATTAAAGATGGTATTCCTTCTTTGTGAAATTTCATATTTATAAATCCATGTTAATCTATTGTCCTCATAAAGAGAGATTGCTACATCCCGCGAAAATGCGGGACCTGCCTACCGCAGGCAGGCTCGCAATGACGATCTGTTAGATGCTTACCCTATTTCTTTTTAGCAGGAACTTGCTGACGATCTTTTGTCATTTGTTCGAGTTTTTCCTGGAATTTCGATTGTTTCACAGGCTTCTTTTTATTTTCCTGGATTTTCGCATGCAATGCATCGTGGTCAATCACATATTTTTGAATAAACCATGTTTGTCCGAATGTAATCATGTTCGCCAAGAAATAATACCAGCTTAATCCCGCTGAATAACTATTCATGAATCCCAAAAATAAAATCGGCATCAAATACATCATCCATTTCATTCCCGGCATTTGATTGCTTGTTCCCATTAATTGACTGTTACTCCAAGTATACAATAAAGTAGAGGCAGTCATTAACAATGCAAATAAACTTACGTGATCGCCATACCAAGGCACTGCAAATCCAAAATTGTAAACCGAGTCGAACGTTGATAAATCGTGTGCCCAAAGGAAACCTTGTTGACGCAATTCAATAGATGCAGGGAAAAAGTTGAACAAGGCAATTAAAATCGGCATTTGTAATAATACAGGGATACAGCCAGCCATTGGATTTACTCCAGCCGATTTGTATAATGCCATTGTTGCTTGTTGTTTTTTTACTGCATCTTCGTTTTTGAATTTTTCATTTATTTCATCAATCTCAGGTTTTAAAACACGCATTTTTGCTGATGAAAGAATCGTTTTGTAGGCAATTGGAAGAAGTAGTAATTTAAGAATAATCGTTAATATCAAAATAATCACACCATAATTCAAATTGAATCCATTTAAAAAATTGAAAATGGGAATCGTTAACAATCTATTTAGCCAACCAAAAATTTTCCAACCCAAATTAATTTGTTTTTCTAGTTCCAAATCATATTTTTTAAGTGTTTTGAAATGGTTTGGGCCAAAATACATACGCATTCCAATGGATTCTTTGCCGCTTCCACCGTATGGAAGAACAAGTGCAGCGTTGTATTCTTTCACGTATTTTTTTGAATCTTTTTGAGAAATAGTTTCTATTTCAGTTGCTTTGTCAAATGTGTTGTCTGCAATAATTACAGATGTGAAAAACTGTTGTTTAAATCCAACCCATTTCACAGGAAATTCCATCGCTTTTTTCTCAAAAGTTGATTCACTTATTTTGTCTACATTTTCGTTTGGGTATTTAAAGTAAATGGTAGAAGCCATTTGTTGGTTTTGATGATTATGCTCTTGCATAGGAATTTTCATTCCCCAGTTCATTGTGATGCTTCCTTTGTTCGATATGATATCCTGCATTCCAACCATATTAATGCGGAATCCCATCATGTATTCATTTCCGGTTAAGGAATAAACATATTCAATGTATTTCGATTTATCTCCAGCATATAATCGCATAGAAATACTTTTTGAATCAGTTCCTGAAATATTAAAACCTGTTCCTTCTGCTGTAAAAGAGAGAGAGTCTGTTGCAAATTCTTTTGCGTATGCTTTAATTGTTAGGTTTTGTTTTGAAGAATCAGCATCAAATAAGATCAAGGGTAGTGAGTCATATGTTTTGTAGTTTTTTAATTCTACAGAAGATATTCTTCCTCCTTTAGGAGAAATGTTCACTTTCATTACTTCATTTTCTAAAGTGATGATTTTATTGTCTCCGCTTGATGCTGTTGCGAAATCACCATAAACTTGTTTTTGAATAAGTGCTTTTATAGAGTCGTTTACTTTTCCGGTTGAATCTCTTAGTGCTGTAATTGGAATACCTGCAATTACAGTTGGTTTTTCAACTTTTTGGTCAACAGAATTTTTTATTTTATCATCTGTTTTAAATTGAGTAATTGAATCAGCTGAGAATTGTGCTCTTTTTGCTGCAATTTCTTTTGCAGAAGGCTGACTTAATAACATCCAGCCAATTAATATGGCTCCAATAATTAATAATCCGGTAATCGATTTTTTGTCCATCTTAATAAAAGGTAAATCTTTAAAATATTGGGCGCAAATATAGCATTATTTGTCCTTTAAATGTGAAGTAAATGGGATTTATAATTCTGCTATTTAAGGAGACTATTAGAGGCTCTATCATTAATATAGACGAATGAATAGGCGAATTACTTTAATGGAAGGTTAGATATTATAAGGGGCGTTCTGCTCATCCCCCTGCCCCCTTCAAAGGGGGACATGCTCCGAAAGGTTAATTTTGCTAGAATTTGAGCAAATAAAACCCCCGATTATATTTGATAATCGGGGCTTTTAAAGTATAAAAAGAGTTCTATTTTTCGAATTTGTTATATCCTTTTGGGATTTCGAATAATGATGGATCAACTTCTTTTTTAGTGATTTTTGTTACTTCTAATTTTGATATTTCTTTTCCTGACAAATCTGTTTGCATCGATAACATTGGAAACATGTTTTTGATGTCGGAAATCTGTAAGAAGTAAATAGCCGATTTTTCTTTGCGATTCAATTGGCGCAATAGTTTTTCGAAGAAAGAAAATTTGCCGTCAGCAACATAGTAAGTTACAATTGTACCTTCTGTATTATTTGTTACAATGTATTCCACACATTTATATCCTTGAAGATTTTTAACATTTTGACCTTTTTTAACCGAGCAAGTTCCTTGAATAACCGGAGCAGATGGAGTGTTTTGGTCGCCATACAATTTTCTTTCATGATTTATAAATTTCATGGTTTTAGCATCTAAATCTACTAAAAAAGAACCTTCCACTTTATGCGATTTTGAACCAATTTCGTCAATGCGAACTTGGTTTCCTTTTACTGTGTATACATAACTAGTTGTATCTGTACTAGAAGATTTTTTGAATTCAATCATACCTTCGAATGATTGTGCAACAGCAGTAAAAGAGAATGTTACCATTACTACAACTACTGTAATTAGTTTTAAAATTGATTTTTTCATTTGGTCAAATTTTGTTTTAGTTTAAAGAATCGCACGTGTGTGCTAAAATAGTAATTTTTTTTAAGAGCACACTGCCTATTTCAAAAGTTGTACCAAAAAATTATAAACATTTGAAATTGGCAGTGAGAAAGTCCATCTTTGCGGAGAATTTATACGAATTGAAAAGACAAAACAATCATTAATTCTATTGATTATATGGCAGAACACAATATTACAGGTAAAAAGGGAGAAGATATGGCGGCAGATTTTTTGCTTTCCAAAGGCTATGAAATTTTGGAAACCAATTGGAGGTTTATGCATTTAGAAGCAGATATTATAGCCAAAATTGATAAAACGCTGGTAATTGCAGAGGTAAAAACCCGAAAAAGTAATTATTTTGGTGAGCCCGAAAGCTTTGTTACCAAACAAAAACAAAAAAATTTAATTAAGGCAGCCAATGAATATATTGAGAGAAAGAATCTTGATTTGGAAGTGCGCTTTGATATTGTTTCCATTGTTTTGAACGATAATACAGCTGTAAAGCATATAGAGGATGCTTTCTATCCTTTATTGTAATTTAAGTTTCGGTCTGTGTCACCAAGCTGTTCTCCGGTTCTGCTGTCTGAATCAACCCGAATAATTCCAAGTTGTCCAGGTTTAACATGGTCTTTATACCAGTCATTAACCTGATAACTGTCGTATTCGTTGTTGGTCGCTAAAAAGCGGTCAATTTTCCATTTCGCTGGATTGCAAAAAAATGTCCAATATCCTGTTACTTCT
>JAYVZC010000224.1:0-21015 GCA_043783695.1 Bacteroidota bacterium | reverse complement strand
CCGATTTTAAAAATGCAATTGACAATACATTAACTTGCCCTAAATGTAACAAAGGACTTCGCCATATTGGTGTGGATTACGATAAGCCTTCCATTATTCATCATTGCAATAGTTGCGATAATAATTTTCAAGATTTTTTTGTAAAAGCAAAATGTATTTCTTGTTCTCAAGATATTGAAGTGCAATATTTAATTCCAAAATCCATAAATGTGTATAAGCTTACAAAAAAAGGAAGGGCTGCTGCAACAAACGGTTTTTTATCATCAGGACAAGAGATTGAGGATATTTTTGGTACAATAAATATGTCAACATTTAAAATTATGTTACACTATGAGTTGGAACGAGTTAAAGCAAGCCCGTCTCAAAAAACGAGTATCGCATTAATCAATTTGGAAAATATATTTGAGCTGTATAATAAAATTGGTAAAAAAGCAGAAAAAACATTGCTGGAGGATTTGGTAAACATGATTCGGGAAAATGTTAAACCTGCTGATTTTATTGCATTTGAGAATTCTTCAACCTTATATTTGGGATTAATGAATTCGGATTCAATGCAAGCTGAACAACAGTTGATGCACTTGAGTATTTTAATTGAAAAAGTGATTAAGACGAATTTCAATGGCTTTGATGTAAAAATTATTCATAAAGGAAAAATTCTTCACACACATTCTAAAGCAGAAATTCAATTACAAGAGTTAACAAAAGACTTATTTGACTAATGCGCTTCATCGATGAGTTATATAACTATGCTACCTCTGTAGATGCGGCAAAGCTATTTCGAATGTTTTGGTTTTTTTTTATTTTTGAATTTTTTCGTTTTTTTCTAGTTGAAATCACAACCCTTTTATTATGGAAATTCACAAGCTTTTTTCGCAAAACAAGAGTTGCTGATGCTCGTTTGACATTATTAGAAAAGCAACCATTTGTCTCTGTAATTGTACCCGGAAAAAATGAAGGTCAGCATATTTTTAAATTAGCGAATTCCTTAAAAGAGCAAACGTATCAAAATTTTGAACTGATAATTATTGATGATGGTTCAGATGATGAAACGCCTGAAATTTGCCGTAGTCTCAAGAAAAATGGATACATTGATACCTATTTTCGTAACGATGTTCGTGGAGGAAAAGCTTCTGCTGCTAATTTAGGATTGCGTTATTCACGCGGACAATATGTTATTCATTTGGATGCCGATTGTTCCTATGATAGGGATGCTATTGAAAATATTTTAGTTCCTTTTTATTACGATTTAAATATTGGAGCTGTTGGAGGCAATGTTCAAGTGAGAAATTATAAAGAGAGCTTATGCGCTACATTGCAAGCAATAGAATATATGGACACGATTTCTGTTGGAAGAATTGCTTCTAGCGAATTAGGTATTTATCGTGTTATTTCAGGTGCATTTGGTGCATTTAAAAAAGAAGCATTGGATAGATTAGCTGGCTGGGATATTGGACCTGGATTAGATGGAGACATTACTGTTAAGATTCGAAAATTAGGATATAAAATTCATTTCGAACCATCAGCTGTTTGTCAAACTAGCGTTCCGAACACTTTTAAAAAGCTTATCAAACAACGTTTGCGTTGGGATAAATCTTTGATTCGTTTTCGTTTACGTAAACATCGAGATGTGTTTTTCCCAAACGATTCATTTCGTTGGTCTAACTTTATTTCCTTTGTCGAAAACATTACTTATAACTTAATATTAAACATAAAGTGGTATTTTTATTTGGCAGATATGATAATTAATTTTGGCTCGCAGTTGGCTTTTATTATACCATTGAATATTTTGCTTTACACAACAAATAACGTTTTGAAGTTTTTAGTTTTTTCTCCATTCCGCGATAGAAAAAATGAATCCATTGCTTATTTTATGATTTATCTTCCTTTGATGGTGTTTTATTTCGGCTATTTCTTAAGGGTTGTTAGGACAATTGCATACATCCAAGAGCTCTTCTTTAAATCATCCTACAAGGATAATTGGAATCCAGCAAAATCATCACGTCATGCGAAAGCATTAAAATTATAAGTTGTATTTTTGGCTTATTAAAGGAAAAATAAAAGTGGAAACAAAAGGCAATAAAAATTAGGTGCTTCAAGGAAAAATTATTAATCCTACTTTAAGAATACTATCAATGTATCACTCCTAGAAACAAATTTTATATATTAATTCTCCTAAACTTACAACATGAAAAAGGCCATAATATTTCTTTTTGCTGCATTTGAAACATTTACAATCAATGCTCAAAAAATTTCTTCTGACAACCTTCCTCAAGAGGTCATCACAGCATTTAAAGCAAAGTTTTCTATTGCAGAAAAAACAAATTGGGAAATGGATTACGATAATTATCAGGCAAATTTTTCTGTAGGAAAAAGTGATTTTTCAGCAAAGTTTGATAAGGAAGGAAAATGGATTGAGACAGATACTTATTTAAAACCATCAGAACTTCCAAAAAAAATTAAAGATGCATTAGCTCAAAAATACGGGGAGGTATTAAGTGCTTACAAAATAGATGATGCCATGAAAGTTGAAAAAGAAAAAGAAACAATCTATTCTATGGAAGTAACAAGAGGTGAGAATACCTATGTTGTTGAATTTGATCAAGAAGGTGAGATGACAAAAGAAGATAAAAAAGTAGAGAGTAAAAAAGAAGAATAAAAAAAAGTCTCCATGCAGAATGCATGGAGACTTTTTTTTATTCTTCTTTTTTACTTTTCTTAGGTTTGCTTTCTTTAGGCTTGTTAATTTTAATTCTAATTTCTTGTTTGTCTTTATCAAAATTAACATCAATTACATCGCCTTCACTCAAGTTAGATTTGATAATTTCTTCTGCCAAAGGATCTTCCAAATATTTTTGGATAGCACGCTTCAAAGGGCGAGCACCAAACTGAACATCATATCCCTTATCAGAAATATAATCTTTTGCTTCCTCAGAAATTTTAATGCCATAACCCAATCCGCTGATACGACCATACAAGCTGTTTAATTCAATGTCAATAATTTTATGAATATCGGCACGGGAAAGTGAATTAAACATCACCACATCATCAATACGATTTAAGAATTCCGGAGCGAAAGCTTTTTTAAGAGCTCCTTCAATAATTCCCTTTGAATGATCGTCTTCTACTTCTTTTTTAGCACTTGTAGTGAAACCAACTCCTTGTCCAAAGTCTTTCAACTGACGGGAACCAATATTTGAAGTCATGATGATAATAGTGTTTTTGAAATCAATCTTACGACCTAAACTATCTGTCATTTGTCCATCATCCAATGCTTGTAATAATAAGTTGAATACATCAGGATGTGCTTTTTCTATTTCATCTAACAATACAACTGCATAAGGTCTTCTGCGAACTTTTTCTGTTAACTGTCCACCTTCTTCATAACCAACATATCCCGGAGGTGCCCCAATCAAGCGAGAGACAGCAAATTTTTCCATATACTCACTCATGTCGATACGAATTAATGCATCGTCATTATCAAATAAATATTTCGATAAAATTTTTGCTAATTGTGTTTTACCAACTCCGGTAGGACCAAGGAAAATGAAAGAACCAATTGGTTTATTAGGATCTTTTAATCCGGCACGGTTACGTTGAATAGCTTTCACAACCTTTTTAACTGCCTCATCTTGACCGATAACTTTACCTTGTAAGAGCTCAGCCATCTTAATTAATTTATCACCTTCATTTTGAGCGATACGCTGAACAGGCACTCCAGTCATCATTGCAACAACTTCTGCAACATTGTCTTCAGTAACCATTTCACGATGTGTTTTACTTTCTTCTTCCCAAGTTTTTTTCGCAACATCCAATTGTTCCAACAAAGTACGCTCTGTATCTCTCAAACGAGCTGCTTCTTCATATTTTTGAGAACGAACAACTTTGTTCTTTTCTTCTTTGATGTCCTCTAATTTTTTCTCGATTTCCACAATGTTTTTGGGAACATTGATGTTTGTAATATGAACACGAGAACCCGATTCATCCAAAGCATCAATAGCTTTATCAGGTAAGTGACGATCAGTGATGTATCTTGCTGTTAGTGCAACACAAGCTTTAATCGCTTCATCGGTATACGTTACATTGTGGTGATCTTCGTATTTCGACTTGATATTATTTAAAATCTGAATTGTTTCTTCCTGAGTTGCAGGTTCAACAATTACTTTCTGGAATCTTCTTTCTAAAGCGCCATCTTTTTCGATGTACTGACGATATTCATCTAAAGTAGTAGCACCAATACATTGAATTTCTCCACGTGCCAATGCAGGTTTAAACATGTTGGATGCATCCAATGAGCCCGAAGCACCACCGGCACCTATAATAGTATGAATCTCATCAATAAATAAAATAACGTCTGGAGATTTTTCCAATTCGTTCATCACCGCTTTCATACGCTCTTCAAACTGCCCGCGATATTTTGTGCCAGCAACTAAAGAAGCCAAATCCAAAGTAACAACGCGTTTACCAAATAAAACACGGGACACTTTTCTTTGAACGATACGCAATGCCAAACCCTCAGCTATAGCTGATTTACCAACACCTGGCTCACCAATTAAAATTGGATTGTTCTTTTTTCTACGAGATAAAATTTGAGAAACACGCTCAATTTCTTTTTCACGCCCAACAATGGGATCTAATTTTCCTTCTTCAGCAGCTTTTGTTAAATCACGACCGAAATTATCCAATACAGGAGTTTTTGATTTGCTATCTACAGGCTTTTTAGTACTGCTAGCACTGAACTGATCCTCATCTGCATCATCATCTGATGGTGTTCCGGGAAATTCAGCTTTTGGGTCGGATTTTGATAATTCTAATTCACTTTTCATAACATCATAGTCAACTTTAAATTTTTGTAAGGATTTTGTAGCAACATTATCTTCATCTTTTAAAATTGATAAAATCAAGTGTTCGGTACCAATAACGGCACTTTTAAAGAGTTTTGCTTCTAGATAAGTAATTTTCAAAGCACGTTCCGCTTGCTTCATCAAAGGAATGTTTGCAAGGTTAGTTGCTTTGTGATTGCCTGTTCCTATTGATTGTTCAACTGTTTTACGTAATTCTTGTAAATCTACATTTAATGATTTTAATAAGCGAACAGCAGTTCCTTCTCCTTCACGGATAATGCCTAATAACAAATGCTCTGTTCCTATGTAATCGTGACCCAAACGAAGTGCTTCTTCTCTGCTGTATGTGATTACATCTTTAACTCTTGGTGAAAATTTAGCTTCCATAATGCTGTATTTTAATTGTTTACTTAAACGTTTTTATTTTCTCAAGAGTTACTTAAATACTGCCAAATATAGCAGTTTCAAGTAGTTTATCAAAAGTAATTACTCCTTTTAATGTTGACTTACTTAAACCTTTAATTTTATCAACAAAAAACTGTTAACTATGTTCATAATTTAATGCTTAAAATCGGTTTAGTTTGCCACATAATAAGTATTTTCGAACCTCCTAAAAACACAAGGGAAATATCAAGTATTGTGCTAAAAATAAATCATGACAATCTCGCACGTGCGGGACTGAAAAGTAGAATGAAACAAGTATAAAAAAATAGGAAAAAGAAATTATGGCAGGCGGAGAAAAAATTATCCAGATCAACATTGAAGAAGAAATGAAATCAGCTTACATCGATTATTCGATGTCAGTTATTGTATCAAGAGCATTACCCGATGTTAGAGATGGTTTAAAACCGGTTCACAGAAGGGTTTTGTTTGGTATGCTCGATTTGGGCGTAATGTCCAACAAGCCTCATAAAAAATCAGCACGTATAGTTGGAGAGGTTTTAGGAAAGTATCATCCACATGGCGATACATCTGTATATGATGCAATGGTGCGTATGGCGCAAGATTGGAGCTTGCGTTATCCTTTGGTTGACGGACAAGGTAACTACGGTTCAATTGATGGTGATAGTCCGGCTGCAATGCGTTATACTGAAGCCCGCTTGAAAAAAATTGCTGAGGAAATGTTGGCAGACATTGAAAAAGATACGGTTGATTTCCGTCCGAATTTTGATGATTCATTGGAAGAGCCAACAGTATTACCGACAAAAATTCCGAATTTATTGATAAATGGGGCATCGGGAATTGCGGTTGGGATGGCTACAAACATGCCACCACACAATTTAACAGAAATTATTAATGCTACAGTGGCCTATATTGATAATAGAGATATTGATATTGCAGGATTAATGCAATTTGTAAAAGCACCTGATTTCCCAACAGGAGGAATTATTTATGGTTACGAAGGTGTTAAAGATGCTTTTGAAACAGGTAGAGGGCGTATTGTAATGCGTGCTAAAACTATCATGGAAACCACTGATGCAGGAAAAGAACGGATTATTGTGAATGAAATTCCTTATCAAGTGAATAAAGCGGAGATGATCAGAAAAACTGCTGATTTAATCAACGATAAAAAAATAGAAGGTATTTCTGATATTCGTGATGAATCGGATAGAGATGGAATGCGCATTGTTTATGAAATTAAACGTGATGCCATTACTAATGTGGTTTTAAATAACTTATTCAAATATACCGAGCTTCAAACATCGTTTAGTGTAAACAATATTGCTTTGGTTGGCGGACGACCAATGATGCTGAACCTGAAAGACATGATTGTGCATTTTGTCGCACATCGTCATGAAGTTATTGTTCGCAGAACAAAATTTGAGTTAGCTCAGGCAGAAAGACGCGCACACATTTTACAAGGCTATTTGATTGCATTAGATCATATGGATGAAGTAATTAAATTAATTCGTGCATCTGCAACTCCACAGATTGCACAGGATGGTTTAATTGCTGGTTTTGGATTAAGTGAAATTCAAGCGAAAGCAATCCTTGAAATGCGTTTACGTGTTCTTACTGGTTTAGAGAGAGATAAGATAAAAGAAGAATACGATACTTTAATGGAATTAATCAAATATTTGAAAGAAGTATTGGAAGACGAAACACTTCGTATGGCAATTATTAAAGACGAACTTTCAGAAATGAAAGATAAATATGGCGATGAACGCAAAACAGAAGTTGTTTACGCTTCAGGCGATTTTAAAATGGAAGATATGATTGCAGATGAAGATGTGGTAATTACTATTTCTCACATGGGTTATATCAAACGTACAGCTTTAACCGAATACAGAACACAAGGAAGAGGAGGAAAAGGAGCGAAGGGAAGTACTACTCGTGATGAAGACTTTATCGAACATTTATTCATAGCATCTACACATAACTATTTATTGTTATTCACTGAGCAAGGTCGCTGTTTCTGGATGCGTGCATTTGAAGTTCCTGAAGGTACGCGTGTATCAAAAGGACGAGCAATTCAAAACATGATTAACATTCCAAGTGACGATAAGGTAAAAGCATACATCAATGTGAAAGATCTTACGGATGCTGAGTATATCGCTAATAATTACATTATTATGTGTACTAAAAATGGTATCATAAAAAAAACAACCCTAGAAGCATATTCTCGTCCACGTCAAAACGGTATCAATGCAATTACTGTAAGAGAAGGCGATACTTTATTAGAAGTATTGTTAACGAATGGAACAAACGAAATTATGTTAGCTTCAAAAGCTGGTAAAGTAGTGCGTTTCAACGAAGCAAATGTTCGCCCGATGGGAAGAAATGCTTCCGGAGTAAGAGGCATTAACTTGGGTGATGAAAAAGGAAACGAAGTAATTGGAATGATTGCAATGTCAGACAAATTGAGCAATGTAATGGTGGTTTCTGAAAAAGGATATGGAAAACGTTCTGAAATTGAAGAATACCGTGTTACTAAGCGTGGCGGGAAAGGTGTTAAAACAATCAATATAACTGAAAAAACAGGTAATTTAATTGCTATTAAAGATGTAACAGATAAAGATGGTTTGATGATTATCAACAGATCCGGAATTATTATTCGTTTGGCAATTTCTGAATTACGTGTGATTGGACGTGCTACTCAAGGTGTTAGATTAATTAACATGAAAGAAACAGATGAGATTGCAGCTGTAAGTAAAGTAGAAGTAGAGGAGGAGATTGATGAAGTAAGCACTACAGAAACTCCAACAGCAGAATATGGAAATGATGGTACTGATGCGTCTTCAGAGAATACTGAAAACGATGGCAAGGAACTTGATACTCCACCAACAGAATAGCCTCACCCCTCCTGCCTGCCGGCAGGCAGGTAATCCCCTCTCCAAAGTGGAGAGGGGGCGATAGGTGAGAAGCTAATAAAAAAATAAAATATTTATGAAATGCCTTGCATTCATGAATAACTAAAAAATTAAAAAAAAGAAATTATGAGTAAAAAAACAGTCATCTTTTTTATTGCAACATCCTTTGCTATTAATGGTTTTGCACAAAATGTAAAAATTGTAAATGCAAAAAATTATTTGCGTGATTTTGCTGAGTCGAAGGACATTGAATCCTTGAACAAAGCGAAAGAAAACATAGACTTAGCAGCTGCTCATCCTGATACAAAGGATTTGGCAAAAACACAAACGTTAAAAGCGCAAGTGTATTTGACTATTTTCGATAATAACAGACGTTTAGAAACGGAGAAGTTGATGACTACAGTTACTGATCCTAACAAACGAGATCTTCAGGCTTATCAGAATGTTTCAACAGAACCTTTAGCAAATGCTTATGCTGGCTGTGTTGCTTCAAAAGCGTTTGATACAAAAGGAAATTATACTTCGGAAGTAGAAACGTATTTAAAAAATATTGAAGGGCATTATTTGAATAAAGCCATTGCTGATTACAATGCAAAAAAATATGCAGAAGCACTTCCTTCTTTTGAAAAAGCTTATGAAATAAGTGGATCAAAAGACACAACAACTCTTGGAAACATTGCATTGGTAGCTGATAGAGCAGCTATTTACGACAAAGCAAAAATGTATTATCAAAAAATGATTGATAGTAAACAAGGTTTTGGAAATACATATTCGTCATTGGTAAATGTTTATTTGAATATGAAAGACACTGTTGGTGGGATGGAAGTATTGAAAAAAGGTCGTGCGATGTATCCAAGCGATATCAATTTGGTAATTACTGAAACCAATTATTTTTTGAAAACAAACAACAGCAAAGAAGCATTAAACAACCTAAACATTGCATTAACAGCAAAACCAACGGATGCCAACTTGTATTTAGTAAGAGGAAATATTTACGACAATTTAGCAAACCCGAAAGATGCTGCTAACAAAGACATGGAGAAACCAAAAGATTATGAGGCTTTGATGAAATTAGCTGAAACAGATTATAAAAAATCGGTTGAGATTAAACCTGATTATTTTGATGCATTGTACAATTTAGGGGTGCTTTATAATAACCATGGAGTTGCATTAAGCAAAGTAGCTGACCAAATTACCGACAATGCTAAATATAAAACAGCAAACGATTTAGCTACCGGAGAATTCCAAAAAGCTTTACCGATTTTAGAAAAAGCATTATCAGTTAGTCCAAAAGACAGAAATACGATGTATGCTTTAAAACAAATTTATGCTAGAACTCAGCAACCGGATAAAGTCAAAGAAATCAATGAGAAATTGAAGAACAATTAAGGCTTCCACCTAATTGTAATTTAATAGGCGAGAGACAGAAATGTTTCTCGCTTTTTTATGTTTATTAAACTTTATTAGTTTAGTTTTCTTATACCGATACGCAATATGTAACCTGTCTGCCGACAGGCAGGTAGCCCAAAAAGGTTGGACTAAACATCTTGTCTATCGGCATAACCATTCTAAAATTTAAAATATCCTTTGGACCATTTTAAACCAAGTAATGGTATTACTTGCTTATTATGAAATTAATATTATTTTTGCTGAAACTGTGGTATCGAATGCCATTCAATAAAGTAGAATTATGTTGAATGTTGTTGGCATTTACCATACGCATTAGTAGACCATTGCACTAATAGTATAAAAACAAAAAATAGATGAGACAATTAAACAACATCCGTAATCATTCAAATTGGATTTCTTATTATATCTACAAATTTTTTACTTCTCAAAAAGAGAGTTTTACTTTTAAATGCAGAAGCGGAATTAATACAACTGTTCCTAAAAGACTTTTACATACTTATAAGGAAGTCTTTTTTGATCAGATTTATATTAAAAAATTTCCCAATAACGATTTTTTGAAAGGAGAACCTACGATTATAGACATAGGAGCAAACGTTGGCTACTTTTCGCTTTTTGCATTATCAAAAAATTTAAAAGCAAAAGTTTATTCTTATGAGCCAATGCCTAACAATTTTGAATTATTATCAAAATACAAGAGGGAGAATTCTAAATGCAATTTCAATCCCTTTAATTTAGCTGTTGGCTCTGCTGTTGGAACTATCACTTTGAATTATAACGCGAGCGATTCGTTTACAACATCGGCAAGTATTTTACCGCTTGTTGGCGAAAATGATCAGATAAAAGTTAAAACAACAACGTTGGCAGAGATTATTGAATCGAATAATATTAAGCAAATCGATTTCCTTAAATTGGATTGTGAAGGTTCAGAATATGATATTTTATATAATTCTGAAAAAATGTTGTTGCAGAATATAAAAACAATGGCAATAGAAACACATATTGGAACAGAAAAAAATCATAATATGGCTTGTCTGGTTGACTTCTTGAAAAAAAATAATTTCGAATTAAAAACAGAAGGAAGTATTATTTGGGGTTGGAGGATTTAAAGCTAATACCATTGCTTAATTTAAAATAGGAGTGCATTTAGTCTTTTAAATAGAAAAAATATTTTTTTTGCTAATTTAAACGTAAGATTTTTTTATTTATAAATCAAAAATAGAGTAGGTCGCTTTGCAATATCCGGAACTTGTTTTCTCCATTCTGCTATACTTTTTGTCTTAATAAATTCAGTTGGAAGCGTTATATCACAAGCGATACAAAGTCTGGTTTTGCCATCACAGCTTGTCAAAACATCATCCAAAATATGCATGTTTCGATATGGTGTTTCAATAAATAGTTGTGTTTGACTTTTTTGATGAACCGTTTTTTCTAATTCTTTTATTTTTTTTATTCTTTCACTTCTTTCTTTAGGCAAATAACCATTGAATGTAAAACTTTGTCCATTAAATCCGGAAGCCATCAATGCCAATAAAATAGAAGAGGGACCAACCAAAGGAATAACTTTAATATTATTTGCATGTGCTAATCTTACAACTTCAGACCCTGGATCTGCAACTCCAGGGCAACCTGCTTCGGAAATTACACCAATATTTTTTCCTTCACCTATCGAATTTAAATAAGTGGAAATTTCTATTGGTTTTGTATGTTGATTTAATGGATGCAAAATTATTTCTTGCAAAGGTTTTTTAATTCCCATTTTTTTTAAGTAATACCGTGCTGTTTTTTCATTTTCAACAATATACTCATCAATGGTATTAATAACCTGATTTATTTTAATAGGAAGTATATCGGCTGTTTCAGCAGTATCTCCAAGTGTTGTTGGGATTAGATAAAGTATTCCTTTCTCAGTCATTTTAGTTTTTTAATGAATCTACTATTACATCACATGCTTTATCTAGTAAAATATATACATTTTCAAATCCTTGTTCACCGCCAAAATAAGGGTCAGGAACCGACATGTTTGAATTTGGATAAACACGATTTAAAATAAGCTCAACTTTTTTCTTGTCCTTCTCATTTCTTGCTAATGAAATTATATCAGAATAGTTAGAGCTATCCATTACAAAAATATAATCAAATTCATCAAAGTCGGAAACAGAAAACTGCCGCCCTTTTAATCTGGAAATATCTACACCATGATCTAAAGCATTTGATATAGTTCGGTGGTCGGGATGTTCTCCAATATGATAATTGGAAGTACCTGCGGAATCAATAAAAATATTAATGTTTTCTTTTTCAGTTTTTTCTCTAAGTATACCTTCTGCAAGAGGGGAACGGCAAATATTTCCTAAGCACACCATTAAAATTTTTGGCATAAGAATATTAATCTTTTAACGGTTTAAATTTGAGTATGTAATAAGTGCCCGGCTTTTCAATTCGTTCGATAGTTCCATTCAACTGGCTGGCTAAAATTTTAATAAGTTCCAAACCAAGAGTTGAGCCGTCTGCTGATAATAGCTTTTTATCATATCCTATTCCATTATCTCCTATGATAATAGTGTATTCGTCAGAAATAGTTGATTGGTGCAACTCAATTTCTATTTGCCCATTTTCAATATTATTAAATGCATATTTGAATGAGTTAGAAATTATTTCATTCAATAATAATCCTAAAGGAATAATTGTGTTCAAATTAAAATGTTGTACTTCTAAATCAAGTTTTAATTTTATTTCTTTGTCGATGCTATAAGTATCAATTAAATTTTCGACCAACATATTTACGTATTCTTTTACATTAATATTGCCGTAATCTGTTGATTTGTATAGCTTTTCGTGAACAAGTGAAATGGTTCTTATACGATTTCTAATTTCTCTAAATAACTCAGCAGCCTTAGGGTCATTTACATAATCCGATTGAATATTAATTAAGCTATTAATAATCTGCAAATTATTTTTTACTCGATGATGTACTTCTTTTAAAAGAATTTCATTTTCATCTCGTTGCTTTATAATTTCTACAGTTCGTTCCTTAATTATTCTTTCTAATCGCTCAAGATATAATTCATGCTTGCGCTTACGAAATTGATTGTAGCCATATATTGATCCAAATAATCCAATGACGCATAAAATTATAAACCACCAACTTGTCCAAAAAGGTGCTGTTATTTCAAATGAAAATTCTTGTGGTTGTTCTGTTTCAATACCAGCTTTAGTTGCAGCCTTTACTAAAAAACGATATTTCCCAGGAGGTAAATTTGAATAGGTAGTAGAATTTAGTTCATCATAAGGACTCCAGTCTTTATCAAATCCTTCCAATTTAAAGCTGTATTTAATGTTTTCGGGCAATGTTTTGCTAATGGCTAAAAACTCAATAGTAATATGGTTTTTATTGTGTGCCAATATTAGATTGAGAGGTAAATTATACCATTCAGATAATGTGTCGGTATATTTTTTCCAATCCGTTACATCATAAAATAATTTTATTCCGATAATATGTAATGTAGGAACTTCGGGCTTCTTGATTAAATCTTCTTTTGGGTCAAACTTTATTGCACCTTTGACTGTTCCAAACCACAAACATCCTTGACTATCTATACAGGTTGCTCTTGAATTACACTCAACACCTTTAAACCCTTCGTCTTTAGAATAGTTACGAATAGATTCAATTTCTCCTTTTTCGTTTAATGAAATTTTATCTAAGCCTTTATTTGTTCCAACCCAAATATTTCCATAGTTATCGGTATTGATTAAATATACCGTTCCTGATGTTAAGCCTTCTTTAGTTGTGATGCTAATAAATTTTGTTCCATTAAAATAAGCAATACAATTATCGGTACCTACCCAAATGGTTCCAAATTTATCTATCACCATGCTTCCTGCGTAGGAATTGCATAATCCTTCAGCTACACTATAATTTTTTGTTATTTTCCCATCGCTGTATACAAATACTCCGCCACCGGTACCCATCCATATTTTCCCACTTTTGTCTTGAACAAAAGAATAAACATTGTCGTTTGTTAAACCATCTTTTTTTGAAATTTGTTTGAATTCTATTTCCTGCCCGACTCCCTTATTTCCACCCGCACCAGATCGGGCGGGCTGGTGGGCATTATATAGAAATGCAGCATGACCTCTTGTTCCAATCCAAATATTTCCACTTTTATCTTCAAAAATAGCACGAATATTTTCACAATTAGGAATACTAATAGGATGAAAAATGCCATCATATTTTATTACTCCATTTGTTGTTCCAATCCATACATTTCCTTTTGAATCGGTATAAATACATCGGACTTCGGCATCTTTAATTTTGCTGGAGAGTGTAAGGTTAGTAACAGTGTTTCCATCATATTTATAAATACCATGTAGGCTTGTTCCAATCCAAATGTTTCCTTTTTTATCGGCATTAATTGTAAAAATATCTTTTTCTCTTAGCCCTTCTAAATTATCAAAGTAGGTAAATGCTTGGCTAGTGAACTTTACCAATCCACCGCCACTAGTACCAAACCAAAGGGTTCCAGATTTATCTTGAAAAATAGTATTTGCATTGTCCACCGGTAATCCACTTGCTTGGTTGAAAAAAGTTAATTCGCTCCCTGCAAATTTATAAATGCCTTTATTTTGAGTAGCTATCCATAATTGGTTTTTAGGATCAAAATGTATTGCATTGATTTTGGTTTCCGGTAGAATAGGAATGGAATCTATTAAACTTACTTTTACCTGATAGTGAGAAGGGCCAACAATTTTTATTTTATAAATATTGAAATTATTTTCGACTGCCCAAATATTTCCGCCAATGTCCTCTGTTAGTGAAGTAATATTAGCATTATCTATATACTCCATCTCGTTTACACGAAGTAGCGTTTCATTCTTTAAAACCAATAAACCCTTGTTTGTTCCTATCCAAATAATATTTCGGCTGTCTTTTTTATAACAATTTACTCTAAATTTTTTGAGTGTATCGCCTTTGATTGGCAGTATTTCAAATTGTTTCCCGCTATATTTTATGATTTGATTGTCTTGTCCGATAATTGTATTCTTATTATCATCAACAACAATAAACTTGATTGATCCTCCCGATAAATTTTTTTTATTTGTATCTTCTAGTGGCGAAAATGATTGTCCGTTGAATTTACATAACTCGCCATTTTGGTTTCCAATAATAATTTTTTGATTGATATCTTCCGATACGGATGTGATAATTTGTCCACACAAACCATCTTTCGCTTCATAAGTTTTAAAACTTTTTCCATCAAAACGACACAGTCCTCCACCCGAAGTTCCAATCCATAAATAACCTCTGCTATCTTCATAAATACAATTTATTTCGGACTGCGATAATCCGTCATCCAAGGAATAATTTCTAAAATTAAATAATTGTGATTTTACCGGTAATGCAAAAAACAGTAAAAGTAGCACGGTAATACCGAGAGGAAGCCATTTATGAAGAAAGTTAATTTTCATACTGGAATAGGTTTTAAAACAAAAATAGGAATCAGTTACGCTGATTCCTAATTTTTTGTTTAAAGATTTTCGAATATCTACTGAATGCTTATCTTCTTGTTCAGCTCTTCAATATAGTTTTTGAAGCGTTTATCGGTATCCATTAAGTTGTTTACAGTGCGACAAGCATGTAAAACTGTAGCGTGATCTTTGCCACCGCAATGCAATCCAATGGTTGCAAGTGATGATTTGGTCATACTTTTAGCAAAATACATAGCAATTTGACGAGCTTGAACAACTTCACGTTTACGAGTTTTTGATTTTAATAATTCAAGTGGTAAATCAAAATAATCGCAAACTACTTTTTGTATGTAATCAATAGATACTTCGCGAGCAGTGTTTTTTACGAATTTATCAATCATTTGTTTCGCAAGTTCCAACGTAATTGCTTTTTTGTTCATGGATGATTGTGCCAATAATGAAATAAGTGCACCTTCTAATTCACGAACATTTGTAGTTATACTATAAGCTAGGTATTCAATTACTTCTTTTGGAAGATCCAATCCATCAGCATATACTTTTTTCTCAAGAATAGCGATACGAGTTTCCAAACCTGGAGCTTGCAAATCGGCAGCTAAGCCCCATTTGAAACGGGACAATAATCTTTGCTCAAACCCTTGTAATTCTACAGGTGCTTTATCAGCTGTTAAAACTAATTGTTTACCTGTTTGATGTAAGTGATTGAAAATGTGAAAGAATACATCTTGAGTTTTTTCTTTGCCTGCAAAATATTGAACATCATCAATAATCAAAACATCAATCATTTGATAAAAATGTACGAAATCATTTTGATTGTTATTTCTTACCGAGTCAATATATTGTTGAGTGAATTTTTCAGATGAAACATAAAGAACTGTTTTATTTGGAAATTCATTTTTAATTTGAATTCCAATAGCGTGAGCTAAATGTGTTTTTCCTAAACCAACACCACCATATACTAATAATGGATTAAATGCTGTTCCGCCTGGTTTGTTTGCAACAGCAAAACCTGCTGATCTAGCCAAACGGTTACAATCACCTTCTACTAAATTTTCGAAAGAATAATTAGCATTTAATTGTGATTCAACATTCACCTTTTTTAATCCCGGAATAATAAATGGATTGCGAATGCTGTTTTGATTTAAATCAATTGGCATTGAAACGGAAGGGTTTCTTAATTCCTTCTTATTAGTAGTAGGGATTTTTACGGTATAAGGTTTTGAACTATTATTATAGTTGTTCTCCATAATAATGCTGTATTCCAATCGCCCCTCAGAACCCAATTCTTTTTTAATTGTTTTCTTTAATAAGGTTATATAATGTTCTTCTAACCATTCGTAGAAAAACTGACTAGGTACTTGAATAGTTAAAACATTTGCGCTTAACTTTATCGGCTTAATTGGTTCGAACCATGTTTTGAAACTTTGTGAACTAACATTGTCTTTAATTATTCCCAGACAACTCTCCCATACTTTAGTAAATGCTTTCTCCATTCCTGACCTGTAATTATATATGTTGAACTTCTTATTTTTTCTTTTAAATCCCCTGTTTTCAGGTATTACGCTGTAAATATATATAACTTATCCTAAGTTACCTCATTTATTATCAAAAAAAAGTTAAAAATATTTTTATATTTCTATTGACTTATTCGATATTTTTATAGAGTACCCTTCTACAGCCTTTTTTTTGTTGTTTCTTTCGAAGATATAATCAATTCTGCCTAGACGAATTCCTGCCCATCCTACTTGTGCAACCAATACTTCTTTATCAGCACTATTTTTGTAAGACACAGGCATATCAAGGAATGTATGGGTGTGTGCTCCTAGAATTACATCAATATTTTTAGATTGTTTTGCTAATACCACATCGCTTATTTTTTTATTTTCATACTTATATCCCAAGTGTGATAAGCAAATAATTAAGTCACATTTTTGTTCATTTTTAAGGTAATGTGTTGCTTCTGCAGCCTTTTGCAGAGGGTCGAGGTATTTTGTGTTTCCCGACATACGTTTGTCAACTAATCCTTCTAATTCGATTCCCAATCCGAAAATGCCAATCTTAATTCCATCCTTTATAAAAATTTTATGCGGAATTGTTTTGCCGACCATAGGTGTATCTGAGAAATCGTAGTTGCAAATAATGAACGGAAATTTGGCGTTTGGTAGTTGTTTCACTAAACCATCCAGTCCATTATCAAAATCGTGATTACCAATTGTGGATGCATCGTATTGCATCATACTCATTAATTTTAATTCCAATTCTCCACCGTACATATTAAAATATGGAGTACCTTGAAATACATCTCCGATATCTAAAAGCAATACATTTTTTTCCTCTGCTCTAATTTTTTTTATCAAAGCGGCTCTTCTGACAATTCCTCCCAATCCTGCATATTTTGGGTCATTTTCAGGAAATGGGTCAACATGACTATGCACATCATTTGTATGGAGAAGGGTAATTTTTACCATTTCGGTTTTTGCAAGTGCTATATTAGGAATAGCATTAAATGCCAAAAATCCCGCTCCTGCAAAAGTCGTTTTTTTTAGAAATTCTCTTCTGCTATTCATACTTGATTCTTCCATCGATTTCTACTTTAATTGAATTTCCTTTTTTTGTTTCATCTTTAATATAATCTACAATCGCATCTCTTAATTTATAATGTAAGGTATCTACTTTTAGCGGTTCTGAAAAAAAAATGTATTTATCACCACCACCCGCTAAATAATCGGATGTAACTACTTTATAAGTTTTTGTAATATCTAATTCTTTTCCGCCAATTTTTAATTCTGTTATTTTTTTGCCTTTTGCTTTTACAGTTGCTCCCGAAAATGGTGCTCCATTATTTTCAACTAATGATTCAAAAAGTTGTTTCATTTTTTGACCACTTATTGTAAGAATGACAACTTCATTTTCAAAAGGCATTAATTCGAATACATTCCCTAAAGTAATTTTTCCATTTGGAAGTTGACTTCTCAGTCCACCATTATTTAATAAACAGATATCTGCATTTGTTTTGTCTTGTGGTTTATAGTTGTCCTTTGTTTTTTTGAGAACAGCATCCGCAACAAAATTTCCTAAAGTTCCTTCAGGCAATCCTTTCAAAAGTGCTTGATCCGAACTTCCTATAACTTCATTCATTATAGAATCTAGTTTTGATTTATAAGGAAGAACAATTTTTATATAAGTAGAGTCTTCAGAACTAACAGTTTTTGAATTAAGCTCCAGCATGGATGTTTCCACCTTTTTTAATTTGGGTGTGGTGGAACAGGCAGAAAGAACGCCTAGCACAATGATTGTATTTATATAATGTAGTAGGGATGTTTTCATAAAAAAATATCACTTTTATGTTTCACTTAAATTCATGCAATTATAAGAATTTAAAGAAGATAAATGGAGCGAAAAAAAGAAAAATATATTTTTATTTTATGTGTTTTTTATTGAAAAAAACGTATCTTCATAAAGTTTAATTTAGTAGAATAATTATGTATATTTCAGAAACAACAGTGCGCGTTAGATATGCCGAAACCGACAAAATGGGTTATGTGTATTATGGGAATTATACCCATTATTACGAAGTTGGAAGGGTGGAGGCATTGCGTCAACTAGGAATGAGTTATAAAGAAATGGAAGATAACGGTATAATGTTGCCTGTATATACTTGTAATTTGAAATATCTAAAACCTGCTTTGTATGACGATTTACTTTTAATCAAGACTACCATAAAAGAAATACCTCGGGCTCGTATTACTTTTGATTATGAAATTTACAATCAAAATAATGAGCTATTAAATGAAGGAAGTGCTACTTTGGTTTTTATCGATATGAAAACGAATAAACCTCGACCGGCTCCAGATTCTTTCCTTGAGAAAATCAAAAAGTTTTTCTGAAAAATTCAATCAAATAATTGTTAAAATACTTGCGTTTGTATTTTTATTAATCGTATATTTGCGATATAAAATATATAACATGGCTTACAGCAAAAAACAAGAGTTCGAAAGTGATGAGATTAAAGCGAGTGAAATCGCAAAAGCATTATCGCATCCGGCTCGCGTTGCAATAATTAAATTTCTTTCAAAACAAAAATCATGTATCTGTAATGATATTGTGGAGCACTTACCATTATCGCAATCCACCGTTTCTCAGCATTTAAAAGAATTAAAAAATGCAGGATTGATTACAGGTGAAATTGACGGACCAAGAGTTTGTTATTGTATCGACAAAGAAAATTGGAAAAAAGCGAAAGAAATTTTCGGTGAACTATTTAGTATGAAGTTCGAAGCTATGAAAACAAAATGTTGCTAGCCGTTCGCACTTCGAATACGCTCAGTGTGACGGCTTATAGAGGCAAAAAAATTACTAATATAAAAAAAACAAAAAATGAAACTATCAGATTTTAAAAAAGAATTAAGTGTATTAGATACCTTAACTTTTATTCAACCTAATGGAAAAGTTGTTCCATTGCATTTCCATATAACAGAAGTTGGATTAACTACAAAAAAATTTATTGATTGTGGTGGAACTGTTCGTGAAGAGAAAGTAGTTAACTTTCAATTGTGGGAAGCAAATGATTTTGATCATCGTTTAACCGCATCTAAATTATTAGGCATTATTAATCTTTCTGAAAAGTCCTTAAATATTGGCAATTACGATATAGAAGTAGAATATCAAACAGAAACAATTGGTAGATATGGCTTGGATTTCGATGGCGTTAATTTTGTGTTGGTAGCTAAAAAAACAGATTGCCTTGCAAAAGAAAATTGTGGTGTTCCTAAAGAAAAACAAAAAATAAAATTATCGGAATTACAAAAAGTAGAATCAAGTAGTTGTTGCACTCCAAATAGTGTATGTTGTAATTAGTGATTAAATAAATGAAAAAAATCGCTGGAGAAATTATATCGACTTTCTTTCTAGTCTTTATAGGAACAGGAGCTGTAATTGTAAATCATCTTTCCTGTGGCAAAGTTACATTGGTTGGAATATCTATAATTACTGGTGCTGTGGTTTCAATCATGATAATATTATTTGGTTCATGGAGCGGGGCTCACATGAATCCAGCTGTTACAATTGCATTGGCAAAAAAAGGAGAACTTGATAAAAAAGATATTCTTCCATATATAATCGCACAAGCGATAGGTGCATTTGCTGGTAGTTGTTTCCTCCGAATTATTTTTTCCAATAGTAGTACTCTAGGAGAAACGCTTCCTTCTGTAAATATTTATCTAGCCTTTTTAATTGAAGTGGGAATTACGTTCTTTTTAATGTCTGTTATTCTTTTTGTTTCAAGCACTAAACATCCTTATTCAGCATGGATAATAGGCTTAGCAGTAGCAATAGGAATTTTTGTTGGAGGCAATTATTCGGGTGGTTCTATGAATCCTATTCGATCTTTATCACCTGCTTTTATAAATAATAACATTAGTCAGGTTTGGATATTTTTAACAGCACCTTTTTTAGGTGCATTATTAGCAGTAGTAGTTTTAAAAAGTTATATAAAATGAAAAAAATATTATTTGTTTGTGTCGAAAATTCCAACCGTAGTCAAATGGCTGAAGCCTTTGCAAAAATTCATGGGAAAGGGAAGGTGGAAGTATATAGTTCCGGTTCGCACCCATCAGGTATAATAAATCCTAAAGCAATTGCTGCGATGAAAGAATTTGGGTACGATTTAACAAAACACAATTCTAAATCATTGAATCAAATTCCTCAAATAAAATACGATTATGCTATTACTATGGGTTGCGGAGATGAGTGCCCGTTTGTTATAGCAGAAAACCGTGAGGATTGGAAATTAGAAGATCCAAAACACATGGATAAAATGGAGTTCAATAAAGTAAGGGATGAAATTGAGAGAAGGGTGAAAGAACTGCTTTCACAATAGACTTTATATAAGTTAAAATGTTATGAGCATAAAGATATAGATAAGTATTTGATGGCTGTTGTTTTGTGATAGAATTTTTTTTTTAGCTATGCAT
>JAYVZC010000223.1:0-4022 GCA_043783695.1 Bacteroidota bacterium | reverse complement strand
GGTAATACTTATATATACGGAGGTGTTTTTCTAGGGCAATATGGATTATTAAAATACAATCCAGCAGGAACAATCGTTTGGAGTTTTGTACCCACAATGACTGGCTCTGGTAATGCTGGTGATTTTGTTGTTGACAAAATTTCTGGAAGATGTTATATAGTAGAAGGATTTAATGGAGTGAGCGGGTCAAATGTTTTTAAGATAAACTCTAGTGGTATTCCAATTGCACAATTTTCTGGTAATCCATTATTTTCGGAAATGTGGAGAGTTGTATTCAGCAAGTGTATAAATAAACTAGTTATTGCTGGAGGCAGTATCAACAGTTCAAATTATCAAACATGTACTATGGATACAAATTTGGCAGCCATGTCTCCAGTTCAATACATTCCTACAACAAATTGTTGTCATGATATTAGCTTACTCGCTTTGGATAAATATGGAAATTGTTATCAAGGAACGAATAAAAAAACCATTGGTCCAGATGGTCTTTTCGAAAACCAATTGATTAAACTTCCTTTGCCATTAATGTTACCTATTACTTACAGTGTGAATACAAATTATTCATTTATTGAAACCTCCTCATTTCTTTATTATGGAGGATTTGTAGGCAGTGGTGCTTCTGTGAATAATTCAAATGGGTATAATGGCATTACAACATCTAATACTTTTGTATACACCTATGATGGTTATGTTTTAAAAAAATGGGACGGACTTACTGGAAATTTACTCACCTACAAAAGAATCAGCTATCCTGCAGGAAGTGATTCTTCCAAAACTTATTGGGGAGGAATAGCTGCTGATGATTGTGAAAATTTATTTTTAGCCGATAATAATATTGTACGACAATACAATGCAAGTTTAACACTGGTAAATTCCTACACAATGGCAGGAACGATAACAGATATAAACTTCAACCCAACAGGAAAATTATATGTTTGTGGATTAGGTTTTGGATCCTATTTAAATCCTACTGGAATAATAACATGTAGCACGGTTCCATTAAGTGCAACCGCAAGCATAACAAACGCAACATGTAACATATTAGGCTCAGCAACATTAAATGTCGTAGGTGGAAGTCCTCCTTATACAATCACATGGAATACCACGCCAATTCAATATGGCCCTAATCTGGTAAATGTTCTTCCTGGAACATATGTTGCAACAATACAAGATGCATTATGCTTTCCTAACATCATTACGTATACTGTTGTTATTGGCTCCTCAGGATATGTAAACAATACTAGCAGTGTAATAAATGCTACCTGCTTATCAAGTGGAAGTGCTACAATTAATTCTTCGGGAGGAATACTTCCATATACTTACAACTGGAGTAACGGACAAACAACACCAGCAGCTACAGGATTAGCTGCTGGCACATTTACAGTTATCATAACCGATGCTGTGGGTTGTGCAGATACTCAGAGCGTAATTATTACTCAACCTCCTATGCCAATTGCCAATGCTGTTTCATTTGCCACAACTTGTGGATTAAGTAATGGAAGTGCCATAGGATCGGCAACTAGCGGAACAGGTCCTTACACCTATTTATGGACTCCAAACGGTGCAACAACATCTACTACCAATAACTTATCTGAGGGCAATTATACTTTTATTGTTACAGATAGTTTGGGTTGTTCTGACTCTGCTCAAATAAACATTCAGGAAAGCTATGGTGCAACAACTACCATTTCTGCTAGCGAGACAATTGGCTGTAGCCCTTTTTGTATAAATTTTAATAGTACTTCATCTTCTTCTATAATAAATTATGAATGGAATTTTGGTGATGGAGCAACTATGAATAGCGCCAATCCTTCTCACTGTTATTTATCCCCCGGAGATTATTCGGTATCACTAATTGCAACCGATTCTTTAGGATGTATTGATACACTAATTAACAATTCAACCATTACTGTACTTCAAAGTCCTACAGCAGCTTTCATCATCAATCCATCTTCTCCAGTTGATATAAATGCTTCCATACATTTTATTAATCAAAGTTCTAATGCAACAAATTGGCTTTGGAATTTTGGCGGCTTCTACAACACTATCTCTACCTCACAAAATCCAGATTTTACTTTTAGTCAAACTGGAAATTATGTTACTGAACTAATTGTAAGCAATGGTCCTTGCTACGACACAACCTATATGACAATATTAGTAGAACTGGGTTTTACTTTCTATGCTCCAAATACATTTACACCAAATGGCAATGGACTTAATGATACTTTCAAACCAAAAGGTATTATGTGGAATTACAAAACTTATCAATTGCTTATTTTTGACAGATGGGGAAATGAAATTTTCAAATCAACTGACACTGAAATTGGTTGGGATGGGAAAGTAAAAGGAGGAGATAAAATTGCGCAGATAGATACTTATGTTTGGAAAGTAATTGTTTTTGATAATAAAAATAACGAGCACAACTTTATTGGTCACGTTAACTTAGTAAAGTAAAGATGAATTACTATTTATGGAGCAATTACATTTTCAAATGGCAAACGAAACGTGCATCCTGTTTTATATTCACTGCAGCCATAGGCTGTTTTCCCTTTTATAATAGTTCCTTTTTTACAGATAGGACAACTACCTGATTTTGTTTCAGCTATTGCAGACTTCTTTGTTTTCGGTGCTTTTAACTCAGCTTCTTCGAATTCTATATTAAAAGTAGAAGTCAATTTTAAAAGTCCATCTTTCTTTGCGCCTCCAGAAGTAAACCCTTTAATCACAGAAGTTTTTTTCTTTTCTAAAAGAGATTTTATTTGAGCTTCGGTTAACTTTTTTCCCATCAACTCAAACGGCACTTTCATATCACAACCGCTTTTATAATTGCTGCAACCAAAAGCGGCTTTGCCTTTTAGCATAGTTCCTGTTTTGCATTTCGGGCATTCAATTTTATCATCTTTTTCAACAACAGCAGCATGCGATGCAATCGTAATTCGTTGTGCCGATTCACTTCTAACTTGCACAACTAAATCGCTTACCATTTGTTTCATCTCTGTCAAAAATGCTTCTGCTTGGTATTCTCCTTTTTCAATTTGTCGTAATTTGAATTCCCAATTACCGGTCATCTCAGCCGATTTTAATAATTCATTATTGATGACACGAATTAATTCCATTCCTGTAATGGTTGGAACTAAATTTTTTCTTTCACGCTTGATATAATTTCTACGAAATAAAGTTTCAATAATTGCAGCTCGAGTAGAAGGACGACCAATTCCATTGTCTTTCATCAACTCACGAAGTTCTTCATCTTCCACTTGTTTTCCTGCAGTCTCCATCGCACGTAATAATGTCGCTTCCGTATATGCTTTTGGAGCAGAAGTTTTTCCTTCCGACAAGAATGCTTCATGTTTACCGGATTCTCCTCGAACAAACTCTGGAAGAATTTGTGTTTTTTCTTCTTCGTCATCCACCGATTCTTTTCCGTAAACAACTCTCCATCCATCAAACAATATTTGTTTTCCTGTTGCTTTGAATTCAACTTCAACTGCCTTTCCCAAAACCGTTGTATTCGAAACTTCGCAATCGGGATAAAATGCAGCAAGAAATCTTTTTGCAATTGTGTCATAAACTAATGCTTCGTTGCCCATTAATCCTTGTGCTTTCACATCTGTTGGGATAATTGCATGGTGATCTGTTACTTTTTTATCGTCAAATACTTTTGTTGATTTACGAATTTCACTTTCTAAAAGTTGTTTTACCAAAGTCTGGTAATTCACCATATTTTTTAATACTCCTGAAATTTTAGGGTACATATCGTTAGGAAGATAAGTTGTATCAACACGCGGATAAGTCACTAATTTTTTCTCGTATAAATTTTGAATAATTTTTAAAGTATCATCTGCAGAGTAAGCAAACTTTTTGTTACACTCTACTTGGAGTGATGTTAAATCAAACAAACGAGGAGCATTTTCTTTTCCTTTTTTAATTTCTACGGAAGTAATTTCAAAAGGACTTTCTTTAATTGATTCTAAAAGACTTTCACCTTTCTGCTTATCATTTCCTTGAAAACGATCTAGCTG
>JAYVZC010000222.1:0-4023 GCA_043783695.1 Bacteroidota bacterium | reverse complement strand
TCGGGATGAACTTACTTTAGGGAATAGGGTATCCATTTTTTTATTCAGTTTATTTGTGATTACACTTTCATTTTTTATTTCCCAAGTAGCCGATTATTATGGGCTCCATAAAAATGAAAGTGAAGCACTATTTTTTACTCAAATAGCCCTTGTTATTTGTGCTATTTATGGCTTCAAAATAATGGTTGTTCGAGTTGTTGGATTTGTTTTTCAGAGTCAAGAAGAAGCAGGAAAGTATTCAATGATGATTTTCCTTTTTTGTAACATACTTGGACTATTTTTGCTTCCAATTGTGGTTTGTATCGCTTTTGTGAAGGATATTTCCCCATTATTTTTCATCTATTCAGGCTTCAGCACTTTTGTTTTATTGCTGTTTATCAGGCTATTACGAGGTGTTGTAATTGGCATTAACGGCATTAGAGTTTCCAAATTCTATTTATTTTTGTATCTTTGCACCCTTGAAATATTGCCTTTTGTAATTATGGTAAAATTATTTATGATTAACATTAAATAAGCCATACACAAAATGCCTATTTATTTTGTTTGTTTCACTAAAACGCAACAAAATTGAAAGTTAAAACATTACTTGTTTCACAGCCTAAACCCGAGGGGGATAAATCACCGTATTTAGATCTTGCAAAAAAATGCAATGTCAAAATTGATTTCCGTCCTTTCATTCAAATAGAAGGTGTTTCAGCTTTAGATTTTAGAAAAGATAAGGTAAATATTGCCGAGCATACTGCGGTTATTATGACCAGTAGAAATGCTGTGGATCATTATTTTAGAATGTGTCAGGAAATGCGCGTAACAGTCCCCGAAACAATGAAATATTTTTGTGTTTCAGAGTCTACAGCATTCTATCTTCAAAAATATGTTTTGTACCGTAAGCGTAAAATTTTTCACGGAAAGCAAACAGTTACCGACTTAATGGACGTAATCAAAAAACACAAGCAAGAAAATTTTCTATTGCCTTGTTCAGATATCGCCAAAGAAGAAATAGCAGATAAATTAGACGAAGTAAAAATAAAATACACAAAAGCCATTATGTTCCGCACTGTTGCCAGTGATTTGAGTGATTTAGCAGATGTAAATTACGATGTTTTGGTGTTTTTTACTCCTGCCGGAATTAAATCTTTGTTTAAAAATTTCCCGAAATTCAAACAAAATAAAACACGTATTGCTTGTTTTGGTCCTACTACAGCTAAGGCTGTAAAAGAAGCTGGATTAAATTTGGATATTCATGCCCCAAACCCAAAAGCACCTTCCATGACAATGGCTTTGGAACAATATATTATTGCTGCTAATAAAGCAAAGTAATTTTTCATTTAACATTCTTTATAGTACTTCCATCACAATGTTATTGTGCAAACTCATTTTTTAAATTACTTTTATACTTGCAATGCAAACTTTTTCCAAAAACGAACGTTTATGCAGTAGAATATTAATCGACCGACTGATTGAAAAAGGGAAATCCTTCAATCATTCGCCTTTTAGAATTACTTGGCTTCCTATTGCGGAAAGTTCGGCACCAATAAAAGTGGTAATTAGTGTTCCAAAACGTTCTTTTAAAAAAGCAGTTGATAGAAATAAATTAAAACGACAAATACGGGAAGTTTATCGCAAACAAAAACAAAGTGTGTATGATGTCTTGGCAGGCAAAAAAATAGTAGTGATGATTATTTATACAGCAAAAACAAAATTGGAGTTTTCTGAAATTGAACAAAAATTAATAGAAGCATTGGAACGTTTAAATATTACAGTAACGAGCGAATTGAAATGAAATTAATAAGCACTCCATTTAGTTATTTGTTTATTGGTATAATAAAACTATATCAATACACCATTTCTCCGTTATTAGGTCCCGCTTGCAGATTTGAACCTTCATGCTCACAATATGGAGTGGAAGCTTTTAAGAAGTATGGATTTTTTAAAGGATTTGCTTTAACAATAAAACGTATTTCAAAATGTCATCCTTGGGGTGGACACGGACATGATCCTGTTCCTTAGTTAGTGCGGAGGCGCGAAGAGTTTTTTTTATTATAAATAATGTTTGTTGATACGAGAACACACCCCTAGCCCTCCCGATAGCTATCGGGATCAAGAGGGGAATTGAGTAGTAGTAATAAATTTTATTTGTTCTACAAAACACAGATTCGTGAAATTCGTATAGATTCGTTATCCGTACAAAACAGATTACTTTGAGTAATTAAAATCTTTATATATGAAAACATTTTTCAAAAAATTTAAGTTGTTGTTCTTTGCAATTTTAATTGCAGGATATGCAACAGTTTCCTACAGCTTTGTAGACAACTATTTCGAGGTATCTAAAAATCTCGACATTTTTGCCACCCTTTTTCGAGAGTTGAATATTTATTATGTGGATGAAACAAATCCTGGCAACTTAATGAAAAAAGGGATTGATGATATGTTATCGTCCCTCGATCCATACACCAATTTTATTCCTGAATCAGAAATTGAAGATTATCGTTACATGACTACCGGGCAATATGGAGGCATTGGTGCTTTGGTTCGTCAAATCGGAGATTATGTTGTGATTTCTGAACCTTATGAAGGATTTCCTGCACAAAAAGCAGATTTGAGAGCAGGCGATAAAATTTTGAAAGTAAACGATATCGATGTAAAAGGTCAAAAAACAGATGACATCAGTAAATATTTAAAAGGACAAGCAAGCACAGCAATAAAATTATTGATTGAAAGAGAAGGCGAAACAAAACCATTCGAAAAAATAATTAACCGTGAAGAAATAAAAATAAAAAGTGTTCCTTATTCCAGAATGATATCTAAAAATGTTGGATATATAAAATTAACAGGCTTTACCGAAAATGCAGCTGGCGAAGTAAAAGCAGCCTTATTGGAGTTGAAAAAAAATCCGGAATTGAAATCCTTCGTGTTTGATTTGCGTGGAAATCCGGGTGGACTTTTAAAAGAAGCGATTGATATTGTGAATTTATTTGAAGATAAAGGAACTGAAATTGTAAGTACTCGCGGTAAAGTAAAAGATTGGGATAAAGTATACAAAGGAATAAATTCTCCCCTTGATGCTACAATTCCAATTGTAGTTTTAGTTGATAGAGGTTCCGCTTCTGCTTCTGAAATTGTTTCCGGTTCTTTACAGGATTTAGATAGAGGAGTTGTAATTGGTCAGCGTTCTTATGGAAAAGGATTGGTTCAGCAAACTCGTCCACTTAGCTATAATGCACAATTAAAAGTAACAGTTGCAAAATATTATACACCAAGTGGAAGATGTATTCAAGCATTGGATTATTCGCATCGCAATGAAGATGGCAGTGTAGATAAAGTGCCGGATTCTTTAATAACTGCATTCAAAACAAAAAATGGCAGAATTGTTTATGATGGTGGCGGAATTGCTCCCGATATTGCCGTTGAACCGATAAAATTTAGCAGTATTTTAGGAAGTTTGGCTACTAAAAATTTAGTTTTCGACTATGCTACTAAATATCGAATTGCTCATGCAAGTATCGTTCCTGCTAAAGAATTCAAATTAACAGATGCTGAATATGATGACTTTGTAACATTTTTAGGCGATAAGGAATACGATTATACTACCAAAACGGAGAAAGCTTTGGAGGATTTTAAAAATGATGCCAAGGCAGATAAATCAATCGATTTGATAGGCGCAGATATTGATGCATTAAAAATTAAAATCACTCACAACAAAAAAGAAGACTTGATAAAATATAAACCTGAAATAAAACAATTTTTAGAAGAGGAAATTGCCTCTCGCTATTATTTCCAAAATGGTCGTTTGGAAGCATCCTTAAAAGATGATCCTGAGTTAACAGAAGCCCTTGCTCTGTTGAATGATTCTGAAAGATATACTAAGATTTTAACTACTGTTGGAACAACTGATAAACCAATTCATAGCCCTGAAAAAGTAAAGAATCCTAAATAAAGATAAGGAGAATTAGCACTTCAATCGACTATTAAATGTCGTTTTTAGGGATTAACAGATCGCTCCTCCGGAGCTTTTAAAACCAATGT
>JAYVZC010000221.1:0-9489 GCA_043783695.1 Bacteroidota bacterium | reverse complement strand
AAAATGGTCAAATCCTGAACCTTTTGTTCTTAACAGCAAAGAATATTCAGTAGGACATCCTGCATTATCAGCAGATGGAAACACAATGTATTTTACAAGTGATATGCCGGGTGGATATGGCGGAACGGATATTTACCGAATTACAAAAGATGAAAAAGGAACATGGGGAAAAGCTGAAAATCTTGGTGACAAAGTAAATACAGAAGGAAATGAAATGTTTCCGTTTTACGAAGAAACCAGCGGGACATTATATTTTGCATCTAATGGACGATTTGGACTTGGGGGATTAGATATTTTTACAACAACCAACAATGGATCAGGATTCGGTTTGGCAACAAATGCAGGAGCCCCTTTAAATACTCAAGTTGATGACTTTGCTGTAATAATAGATGGCAAAACGAATCAAGGATACTTTTCATCCAACAGAGTTGGTGGTAGCGGAGATGATGATATCTATAAAGTTAGCTTGATATCAAGCAAAAAACTAATGGGTGTTGCAAAAGATTCACATGAAAAAATAATTCCGAACACATTTATAACATTGTTAGATGAAAAAGGAACTATTCTTGATACTATTACTACAAAGTCAGATGGTGCATATACTTTCCAAGTTGAATCTTTTAAAACTTTCAAGTTAGTTGGAACGAAAAAAACATACACTGATGGTGAAAACACTGCAAATACAAATGGTTCTGAATTAGTTGTAATTGCTGATGTAACATTACTAAAAAAAGAAGAGGTTATTGCTCAAAAAATTAAACCGGGTGCAGATTTAGGAAAAATAATCGAATTAAATTCTATTTATTTTGATCTAGATAAATACAATATTCGACCGGATGCTGAAGTTGAGCTAAATAAAATTGTCAAAATTATGAATGATTATCCTGATATGGTTGTTGAATTGGGCTCACATACCGATTGCAGAGAAACACAGGCATACAATCAGATATTATCAGACAAAAGAGCAAAAGAATCCGTTGATTATATTAGAAAAAGAATCACAAGCTCAGGACGTATCACAGGTAAAGGATACAGTGAAACAAAATTGGTAAATGGTTGTTCTTGTGAAGGGGATGTTGTTTCAGACTGTTCTGAAGATCAACACCAAAAAAATAGACGAACAGAATTTGTTGTAGTGAGCAAAGGTGCTATTGCAAAAAAATAGTATTCTAATAAGTTATAAAACGTCACTCTTAGTTAAAGAGTGACGTTTTTTTATTAAAAAATCAATTATGTGTGAACGGCACAAATAAAACTGAAAATCGTGCAATGATTAAGGAAATGAGTAACCCCGAGGCAGAGCATCGAGGAATTCACTAGATTAAAATCAAATAATTTTACACCGTGAAAAACATTCACATCTGACTCGCCAGAAGCGGTAAACCAAAAATCAACTAAAATGAAATATCTTAAATTAATTTTTCTTGGAGTGATACTTTTTATTTCAAGCACAACAAAGGCTCAAGTTTCTGTTAATATAAATATTGGTGCTCCTCCTGAATGGGGTCCTATTGGTTATACAGAAGTCCGATATTATTATTTGCCGGATGTGGAAGCTTACTATGATATTCAATCTTCCATGTTTATATATTTTGGAGATGGTGTTTGGCTTCATAGAGCATATCTACCGGGTAGATATAAAAACTATGATCTTTATGGCGGATATAAAGTTGTGATGACCGACTATCATGGTAACACCCCCTATTCATTCTTTAAAGAGCACAAGATGAAATACAAAAAGGGATATCGTGGTCCCTCACAAAAAACAATTGGAGAAAAACCTGGAAAGAATAAATCAAATACACCAAAATCTTCTCAAAGCCAACCTAGAAAACAGCAAAATAAAAGTAATACACAAAAAAGTCAACAAAAGAGTAATATGCCTAATTCCAATGAGAATAAAAATGGAAAACAAAAGAATGGTAGTGGAAAAGGAAAGAAAAAATAATCTTCCAATAAATTACCGAACAATTCAAAAGATTTACTTAGCCAAAAAATGACAATGTGTGAAAGATGTAAACTAATACAAGAGTTGTGTAACATATCAAGAAGAGTTATTTCGCAACTTTGTAGTGTGAAAATAAATTCACAAATAAAATAAACCAAAAATGAATACTACAGAAATAAAAGGTAACTGGAACGAACAAAAAGGTAAGTTAAAAATGAAATTTGCTGCCTTAACTGATAACGATTTAATGTTTACAGAAGGAAAAAAAGATGAAATGTTAGGAAAGATTCAAATTAAATTGGGTAAGACCAAAGAAGAACTACACAAAATTATTTCTGAACTTTAATCTCTTCTATTGTATCCAATTTTTGTCAAATAAAAAACACCCTTCACTCAATGCAGGGTGTTTTTTATTTAACAAAAAGCAGGTGTGAATTGTATAACTCTTTTCAAGAGTTGTGTAACAGAAAGTGAAATTTCATTGTTCACCTTTGTCAAGTGAAACGATTCACAACTAAAATATAAAACGAAAATGAAAAAAATAATTTATTTACTTGCTCTTACACTGTTTTCAGCAAGCGCAATTTTAATAAGTTGCAATTCACCTGCAGAAAAGGTAGGTGAAGCAGAAGTAGCTATTGAAAAGGCTGAACAAAATTTAGATGAAGCAAAAGAAGATTATAAGGATGAATACAATAAATTTAAAATTGAATCTGAAAAGCAGACAATTATAAATGATAAAGTAATTGCTGAATTAAAGGAACAATCTAAAAAAATGAAAAAAGAGGAAAAAGCAGAAAATGAGAAAGTTATTAATGAGTTGGAAAGAAAAAACGAAGTAATGAAAGCAAAAATAAATGCATACAAAGAAGATGGAAATGAAAAATGGCAATCATTCAAACGTGAATTTAACCATGATATGGACGAATTAGGGCAAGCATTAAAAGACTTAACAAAAAACAATAGTAATTAATATAATCGAACACTAAAAAAAACAAAAATGAAAAAGCTATCTATAATCACCGGATTATTTGTAACACTTACAAGTATTGGTTTGGCACAAGAAAATGTAACTGATAATCGTGAAAAATTTCAGGTTGGATTGAAAGCTGGTTTAAACTATTCAAATGTTTATGATGAACAAGGGGATCAATTTAATGCAGATGCAAAATTCGGTTTGGCCGCAGGAGCGTTCATGGAGATTCCAATTGGAAAATATTTAGGAATTCAACCAGCTGTAATGCTTTCTCAAAAGGGGTTCAAAGCAACGGGTGTGATTCTTGGAAGTAAATATGATTTTACCAGAACTACCACTTTTATTGAATTTCCTATATTATTTGAATTTAAACCGAGTGAATTTTTTACACTCCTTGCAGGTCCACAATATTCATATTTAATTAATCAACGTGATGTATTTGCAAATGCTACAACAAGTGTTGCGCAAGAGCAAGAATTTATAAATGACAACATTAGAAAAAACATATTCGGGTTTGGTGGAGGGTTTGATATTAATCTGAAGCATATCACAATGGGCGCAAGAGTTTTTTGGGATGTTCAAAATAATAATGGAGATGGAACATCTACAACTCCGCGTTATAAAAATATTTGCTTTCAAGGAACTTTTGGATATAAACTATATAAATAATAAATTAAATAACTAAAAAAAATCAATCATGAAAAAATTAATCGTTATCTCAATAGCATTCTTAACATTATTTGTTTCGAACAGCAATGCACAGGACAAACCGGAAGCAGAAAAATACGGCAACACTTTAAACTTAGGTGCAGGTGTAGGATATTATGGATCTGTAGGACATCCATTGCCGGTAGGAATGTTAAACTATGAGTTTGATGTTGCTAAAAATTTTACTCTTGCTCCTTTTGTAGGAATCTATTCTTATCAAAATTATTATTATTGGGGAAACCCAAATGAACCCAAAGGAGATCCCTCTTATCGCCTATATTCATATCGTGCTACAGCAGTTCCTGTAGGAGTAAAAGGTAGTTATTATTTCGATCAACTTTTCAGAGCAAACTCTAAATGGGATTTCTATGCAGCAGGTTCTGTGGGATTTGTTTTTAGGAAAGTGGTTTGGGAAAATGGATATTATGGTGATAAGTATGTTTATCAAAGTGCGAGCCCTTTGTATTTAGATGCACATGTTGGAGCTGAATATCATATGACCGAAAAAGCAGGCTTGTTTCTTGATTTATCGACAGGGGTATCCACATTTGGATTGGCAATTCATTTTTAAAAATAGAAACAAATGAAAAACACTGAAAAATACAATTCTCCAAAAGAAAGGAATAATAACTCTGCAGATAAAACAGGAAAGGATAACGATGCTGATAAGACAGGGACTGATTGTAATTCGGATAAAACTAAAAATAACAATAGTAAATTCGATAAACCAGCGAGAGAGGTTGATCCAGATAGAACCGGAATAGATACAGAATCAGATAAAACTAAAAAAGAAAATTTACCTTCTGAAGAAAAAGAAGAAGCAAATTCAAAAACAACTAAACAAACTAACACTAATAAATAAAAAATCATGGGAAACATACTTTATGCCATCGCAGTAATATTAATACTTGTATGGGCAATCGGATTTTTAGGTTATAATGCAGGGGGTATTATTCACATCCTGCTTGTTATTGCAATCATTGCAGTTATCCTAAGAGTAATCAGAGGGAATAATCCAATTTAAAACAAAATTAGTTTGATGTGTAATAGGGGAATGACTTTTCTATTACACATCATTTAATTAAAAATAAATGTAATGAAAACGAAAATTATTCTCATTACATTCTTTGCATTGATGATTCTTTTATCTCTGACTACCAGTGCACAAGATTCGATTTCAATAACAAAAAATATTTCTATTAAAATAGCATCGGATATTCCTTATAAAACAACATGGCAAAAATGGATGTGGATACATCGATATGTTGCTTTAAAAATTACAGAAGAAAGACCTGTCAATTATGATACAGCTTATATTAAATCTTTTTATAAGCGTATAGTGATTACATTGCCGGTTTCTACCCGATTTTTAAAATTCAATATAATTGACTTGAAGAGCGGAAGCAAATTAATTTTTGCCCCTAACCTCCAATATAATATTGGATTAAGCATAAGTTCGAGATGGGCAAGTTTTATACTCAATTCAGGGATTAAAATTTATAATGGCGACATAAACATTAAAGGCAAAACAACTTTCCAGGATTATCAGCTTAATCTTTATGGTAGAAAATTTACAACAGATATGTTTGTACAATACTATAAAGGATTTTATATTAGGAATTCGAAGTCGTACAACAATTATATAAGTGATAAACCTTTTGCTATTCGTAACGATGTAAACTCGCTACACATGGGAGTGAGTAGCTATTATATTCTTAATCACAAACACCTCTCTTACGGAAGTTCCTTTTCTTTTGTAGAGCAACAGAAAAAAAGTGCAGGCTCACTTTTAATTGGGCTATACTATTCTTATTTTGATGCTAGTGGCAGTCCATCTCTTATTTCAGCTCCATTTCGAGACAGTTTCGATACGCTTTCCCTTATACGCAGTGGACAAACACAAAATTTCGGATTGAATCTGGGATATATATATACAATTGTATTTTTAAAAAAGTGTTATGCAACCGCATCATTTGTTCAGGGAGCCGGTGGAGAATATCTAGCATATAAGCGTGACGATAATTCTACTTACAATCAATTGAATGGTGGTGCAGGAAAACTGCATGTTCGGTTTGCGTTAAGGTATGATACTGGACGTTATTTTATAGGAGCAATGGGAATGTTTGATTACTTTTTATTTGATGCGAAATCAAATTCGACTTTTGATTATAGCTATGGAAAATTTATGGTATACACAGGATACCGCTTCTCCGTTTTAAAACCAGAAAGAAAGATACTAAAGCGTTTAAAATTAATTGATTATTAAATCAACCTCATCTGATTCCGCTCAAATTTATAGTAGCTAAATTATTACAAGAGTCCTATTTTTTAATAGCTGTAAGCTCTATGCCATAACAATGTGTGAATAATGTAACTTAATTAGAAAGTTATATAACACTTTCGATTCTTAATACTCTTTATTTTGATGAATAGATTAATCCTAATAATAAACTAAAAACAGTCAAATGAAAAAAATTCTTTTTGCAGTAACAATCTTATTATCAATGTTTGCATGTAACAACAGTGATAGAAAAGAACAGAATCGCCAAAACGACTCGTTAATGTCCGTTATTAATGATCGCGACTCTTCCTTAAATTCTTTTATTTTTTCTTTTAATGAAATTGAATCAAACTTAGATTCTGTAGCAGCAAAGCAAAAAATTATTTCTTTATATACCGACAAATCAAAAGGTGAATTGAGTAAAGATAAAAATGCCAACATAAATGCAGAGATTGTTGCCATTAACAATTTAATGGATGAAAATAGAAAAGAGTTGGAAAGGGTAACCCAAAAACTCAAAAACTCAAAAACAAAAAATGCTGTACTCGAAAAATCTATTAAAATATTAACGATTCAGTTATCACAAAAAGATTACGAATTATGTGAATTAAATATAAAAATGAATTCTTTAAATGCTAAAGTAGCAAAATTAGTAACAGAAGTAGATTCATTAACCAGTCGAAATTATATTCAATCAATTATAATTGATTATCAAACACAAAATATTCACTCAACATATTATGTCGTAGGAAACCAAAATTTTTTAATTGATAGAAAGATAATTGATAGAAAAGGTGGCTTATTAGGGATTGGGAAAACCTCTATTCTAAGCAAGGATTTGGACAATTCAATATTTACTTCTATGGATTATACAAAGACAACAGAAATTGCTATCAATGGTAGTAATGTAAAAGTAATAACTAGTCATCCATCTGATTCTTATTTGCTAGAAGTAGATAAAACGAAAAGTGGAATGATTAAAAATTTAACCATTATCAATCCTGAAAAATTCTGGAGCGTATCTAAATACTTAGTAATAGTAAAGGATTAAAATGTGTGAATAATGTAACATAATTAAAAAGTTATGTAATGTGCAAGAGGAAGGTTTAAACCACCTTTGTAAAAGAATTATAAGAATTAATTAAAACAATCTAAAAACAAAAAATCATGAGCACAGGAAAAGTATTAATTGGTGTATTAGCAGGCGTAGCCGCTGGAGCACTATTAGGTGTATTATTTGCACCTGACAAAGGATCAGAAACAAGAAAAAAAATTGCTAAAAAGAGTTCCGATTCTGCTGACGACTTAAAAGAGAAGTTTGAAGAATTATTGAGCAGTCTAACAGAAAAATTTGAAGCAGCAAAAGAAGAAGCAAATGAACTTTACTCTAACGGGAAAGAAAAAGCAGAAGCAATCAAAAAAGATGTTAAAAATGCAATGAGTTAAGAATAAATATATAAAACACCCATCAAGATAATACATACGATTATGGCAGACAAACTAATTTTTATTCAGCCTTTATTAGAAAGAGCTGAAGCTTACGGCAAAACAAGCTATGAATTAATTAAACTAAAAGCTGTCGACAAAACAGCTGACATCACTTCAACACTAGTATCTCGTGGGGCGGTTGTTCTTGTACTTTCTATGTTTATTGTGATTGTAAATATCGGAATTGCACTTTGGTTAGGTGACATACTAGGCAAATCGTATTACGGATTTTTTTGTATTGCTGGATTTTATGGCATTGTCGGGGGTGTTTTATATTTTTTCATGCATGACACTATAAAAAAACGTGTTAGCAATTCTCTTATTTCACAAATGCTTAAATAAATCAAATGCAAAAAACAACTTCAATAGAAGAGTTAAGAGCATCAATCCTCTTGCTCGAAATAAAGCAAGCAAATGAACAGGCATTGCTAAAGGAAGAATTAAAAATTACTGCCGAAAAATTACTGCCAATTAATTTAATTAAAAACACATTAAAAGAATTAACATCTGAGTCCGATTTAAAAGGAGAACTTCTAAGTACTTCATTAAGTCTAGCTGCAGGGTATCTTTCTAAAAAAGTAGCTATCGGATCAACAAATAATCCCTTCAAACAAATACTAGGAACACTATTGCAATTGGCTGTTACTAGCATCGTTTCAAAAAATGCTGATGGCATAAAATCAACAGCCTCAACAATCATTAATAATTTATTTAGTAAAAAAGAGCCTTCATCATAAAACAAAAAATGGACCCATCTGATGTTAAATTCCCACTGTATGCTAAAGTTTCGCTCACTTTAATAAGTTTAAGCATAATTTTAACTACGCTTTACTTTGGACAACACATCCTAATTCCCCTATTGCTTTCATTATTGTTTGCTATTTTACTGAGACCACTAGTTGTAGTTTTTAATAAAAAATTAAAATTTCCACATGTCATAGCAGTGCTGGTTGCCGTTATCTTGTTTGTCATATTTGTTTCTGCTATCATTTTTTTTATTTCTTGGCAAATATCCGATATCACCCATGACTGGAATAAAATAAAACATAACATTTCCTTACATTACGAACACCTACAACATTGGATAAAACAGCGTTACAATTTGAGTTATAACAAACAGGAAAGTTATATTCAACAAGTAAGGAATGAATCAATAAACGGGAATAGTGAATTAATGAGCAACACACTAAGTTCCTTTACAGATACTTTATTAAATACCGTACTAATTCCGATTTATACATTTTTAATTCTTTTATACAAAAATCTTTTTATTAAGTTTCTTTCAAAAATAGTACGCAAAAGCAAAGAGCATATTTTAGAAGATATTCTTACACAAATAAAAACAGTAGTTCAAAGTTATATTGTTGGATTACTAATTGAAATGGGTGTTGTGGGCACATTAACAACAACTGGTTTAATGCTGTTGGGTGTTGAATATGCCGTATTATTAGGAGTCATTACAGCGCTGCTTAATCTAATACCTTATATCGGGATTTTAGTAGCTTCAGTTGTTACCGTTTTAGCGACACTTGTTAATTCAAGTGAACTTTCTGTTGTGATGGGTGTTCTTGCCTTAAGTGTGCTAGTCCAATTTATTGATAATAACATATTGGTGCCAAAAATTATTGGCAATAAAGTACGTATTAATGCTCTCGTTTCAATTGTTGGAGTAATTATCGGAGGTGCAATTGCCGGAATAGCCGGAATGTTTTTAGCCATTCCTATGATTGCCATTCTAAAAGTTATTTTCGATCGTATAGAGGTTTTATCCCCTTGGGGATTTTTAATGGGTGATAATCTGCCCAAAACATACAAATGGCATAGGTTTGAATTACCTGACTTTAGTCAAGGAAACTCTGCAGAGGAAAGTCTACCGGAAATTCCTGAAAAAAATATTATTGAAAACACACCTGATCCTCATAAAGAAAACATTAATAATAAATAAAATAATAAAAATATGAAACCACAAATCGGAATATCAGAAAAAAATTTAGATGGAGTAATTACAATCCTATCAACTGCATTGTCAAATGAAATGACACTGTATATAAAAACAAGAAAAGCTCATTGGAATGTAAGCGGAGAAAG
>JAYVZC010000220.1:0-4038 GCA_043783695.1 Bacteroidota bacterium | reverse complement strand
GGCTTTAAATTTATGAACTCTGCAGCATCAAAAAATCCTGCAAAAAAATTTCATACACAAGCACAATTAGATGCGTTTAGAGGAATTCCTATGCGTGCTCCACTTGCACCGGGAGAGTATTTTTTGCCGTCATCCAGCTGCAGAGGTTGTCACGGTTACGATTCAGCACAAGTATCAAATTTGAATGAAGCCGGAAAAGATATAAATTTGGTAGATCGATGGGAAAGTTCAATGATGGCTTTGGCAGCGAAAGATCCTTTTTGGAGAGCAAAAGTAACTCATGAAATTACTATCAATCCTGCACATGCAGGAGTTCTTCAAAATAAATGTTTGGACTGTCATGCTCCAATGGGTGCTTACACGGCTCAATTTCACGGAATTCCGTTTTATGGATTAACAGATTTAGCAACAGATTCATTGGGAATAGATGGAGTTTCCTGCGGAGCTTGTCATGCAATAAGTCCAAATGTTGGTTATACTTATTCTGGGATTATTCCTTACGATACAAGTCGTGTTGAATATGGCCCGTTTACAGCACCATCGGTTGGGCCGATGCAATTGTACGAAGGATTTACTCCTGTGTATAGTACACACATGGATCAAGCAAAAGTTTGTTCCTCTTGCCATACATTAATTACACAATCTGTTGATTTAGCCGGTGCTTATACAGGAGGATATTTTATCGAACAAGCAACTTATCATGAATATGAAAATTCAAATTATCCCTCCAACAGTATCAAGTGTCAAACTTGTCACATGCCTCAAATTATAGATCCAATTATTATTGCGAACGGATTTACCGGACTAACACCAAGAACGCCATTTAATCAACATGTTTTTGCCGGTGCAAATTCTTTTATGCTCAAATTAATTAAAACAAATAAAGGAGCCTTAGGAATAAATGTTCCAAATAAAAGTTTTGATTCTACAATTGTTGCCACAACTGCTATGTTGCAAACTAAATCATTGGATTTCGATTTGCAATTGGTGAGCATTACTTCTGATACTGCTTATTTTAAAGTGATGTTAAAAAATAAAGCGGGACATAAATTTCCTTCCGGATACCCTTCACGAAGAGCTGTATTACAATTTGTAGTAACTAATGGAATTGGTGATACTATTTTTCAATCTGGAATTTTTAACAATCAATATAGAGTTGTTGGAGAAAATCCTGCTTATGAAATTCATCACAATACTATTAATCAATCTAACATTTCTCAAATTTATGAATTGGTGCCGGGAGATGTTCTTGGAAATTTCACTTCGGTTTTAGAACGAGCCTCTATTTTATTAAAGGACAATAGAATTCCACCATTGGGATTCACTTCCGCATCACCGGTTTATGATACTGTAAAGGTTTCAGCTGATGCAATTGCTGATACTGATTTTAATAAAGTTGCAAGTATTGAAGGAAGTGGAATTGATTGGGTACATTTTGCTGTGCCTTTGGCTGGAACTTTAGGAAGTATTAACATAAAATCAAAAGTATACTATCAATCTGTGCCACCAAAATGGGTGGAAGATATGTTCACTTATAGCACACCCGAAATAAATACATTTCAAACAATGTATAATGGGGCTGATCAAACACCTGTTTTGGTTGCGCAGGATAGTTTAAACAATGTGTTAGTTCCATTGGGAATAAACTCTTATTATTCAAAAGAAGAAATAAAAGCATGGCCTACAATCTCTATGGATGGAAAAATTTACATCTCTTCTGAATATGGAACACTAATAAAATCAGTGGAAATATATGATTCTGGTGGAAAACTTCAATCACAGCAACAAAACATAAGTTATCAATCAACTATAAGCCTTTGTTTACCGCAAATTTCAGGGATTTACTATTTAAAAATAACAACAGGTTCAAAAATAGTGTACAAAAAAGTTGTAAAATCATAATAAAAGACTTTACTTTATTCATCTCTAAACAAATATAATTAATTAAAAAAAACAGAATCATGATAAAAACTACTTTCCAAAAGTCCTTAGTTATTGCATCAGCTTGTTTATTTGGAGCTTTAAGCACCAATGCACAATTTGCTTTTACTAACTCAAACTCATTATTATCCCCAACAGCAACACATAGTGGTTGTGCAATTTCAGTTGTGGATATCAATAACGATGGTCTTGATGATATCGTTAAAATGGATCAATCAGATGTTTTAGTGATTGACATGCAAAATCAAAATGGAACTTATACCCATTATAATTTAGGTACAATCACCGGAGGCTCTAATGTTTGGGGAATGGCCGTTGCAGATGTAGATCACAATGGCTGGAAAGATGTTGCTACTGGGGTTAATGGAGCAATGTATCTTGTAAATTTATCTTGGACAGGAAGTACAATTGCTAAAACTATTACTACTTTAAGTGGTTCATACTTCGTTCAAAATATCACATTTGGTGATTTTGATAATGATGGATGGGCTGACTTGGCAGTTTGTGATGATAATGATTACATGAAAATTTATAAAAACAATACAGGAACTTTAGCTATCACAACTACTTTAATCAACACAAATATTAACCCCGGATTAACTTATGCGGGTGACCCATACGATTCCGGAAATTATGGAAGTGTTTGGTTGGATTTTGATAATGATGGCGATTTAGATTTATACATTGCACATTGCCGTCAATCAACTTCTAGTTATACTGACCAAAGAAGAAGAGACCGTTTATTTGTAAATAACGGAGCAGGTGTTTTTACAGAAAACGCAGCATCAACCGGCTTAGAGTTAGCAGGTAATTTCAAACAAACATGGACAACAAGTTTTGGAGATTTGGATAACGATGGTGACCAAGATGTTGTAATGACAAACCATGGTGAAAACAGTCAAATTTATACAAACAATGGTTCCGGAGTATTTACAAATGTAACTGCAGGTTCGGGATTTTCTACTTCTTTTGATGCAATTGAATCAATTGTAGAAGATTTTGATAACGATGGGTACTTGGACATTTTAATTTCCGGTCCTGGTTTAGTAATGTATCACAATAACGGAAACGGAACTTATACTTCTGTATCAGGAGTATTTGGAGGTGCAATGACTTCCTTTTTATCTTTTGCAACAGGAGATTTAAATCACGATGGGTTTATTGATTTGGAAGCTTCTTACGGAAACGTATACAATACACCAACTGCAACAGATGATATATTGTGGTTAAACAATAAAAACTCAAACCACTTTATTACATTTAATTTAACCGGAACAATAAGTAACCAAAATGCTATTGGTGCAAAAGTAACCATCACGGGTGCTTTTGGAACTCAAGTACGTGAAGTTAGAGCCGGTGAAACTTATGGAACTGCAAACTCTATGCAATTACATTTTGGTTTAGGGACTAACACAACAATTACTGGAGCAACAATTGAATGGCCTGCGGGTGGAATAACTACTTTAGGTGCATTAGCTGCTGATCAATTTGTAACTGTTGTGGAAAGCGGGTGCACTATTACTGGTAACGTAATTCCTGGTCCGTATGCATTTTGTACCGGTGGTTCGGTAACATTAAATGCTCAACCTGGATACACTTCTTATTTATGGTCCAATGGTCTAACTACTCCATCTATAACTGTTAGCACAACAGGAAGTTACAATGTAAAAGTTACAAACGCTTCTGGTTGTACAAACCTTTCTCCCACAATTACAACTACATTAAATCCTAATGAAACGCCTGTAGTTACTTCTTCAGGAACAAATTCATGTGCCGGAACAATTACTTTAACAAGCACTCCGGCTACATCTTATAGTTGGACGGGCCCTTCAGGATTTACCGGAACTACACAAACAATTAATCCTACTACATCAGGAACATATTCATTAACTACAACAGGTTTATGTCAAAATTGGACAGCAGCTCCAACAGTAGTTACAGTACTTGCTGCACCTAGCCCAACCGGAACGGGTGCAAGCGGACCTGGTCCTGCTACTTTTAATTTATCTGCTACCGGTGCCGGAACTATAGATTGGTATACTGCTTCTACAGGTGGTGCTGCACTAGGAACTGGAACTGGTTTTACAACACCAACAA
>JAYVZC010000219.1:0-4040 GCA_043783695.1 Bacteroidota bacterium | reverse complement strand
TTGGAATCCGCATTAAATAAATTGAAGGCGGCACAGGTAGAAAAAATTATTATTATTCCTTTGTATCCTCAATATGCTTCTTCCAGTACCGGTTCATCCGTTGCAGAAGCTATTCGTTTAATGCAAAAATGGGAAGTAACTCCATCCATAGAAGTGATTTCAAAATTTTATGACAATCCCGATTTTATTGATGCTTGTGTTGATAGAGCATCAAAATACCTTCTCCCCTCTCCAGGTGGTGAGGGGCCGGGGGAGAGGTTTGACTACGTGATTTTTTCTTATCACGGTTTGCCCGAAAGGCATATCCTGAAAGGTGCTGCACATTACGGAGCGGATACTTGTAAGTTGGGAAGCTGCTGTGATACCATTACAAAAAGCAATCAATATTGTTATCGTGCAAATTGTTTTGAAACAACTCGTCAATTAGTAAAACGATTAAATATTCCCGAAGGAAAATATGAAACAACTTTTCAATCTCGCTTAAACGATAAATGGATAAAACCTTATAGTGATAAAGTTATTGCAGATAAAGCAAAAGCAGGGAAAAAGAATATTCTAGTTTTTTCTCCCGCCTTTGTTGCCGATTGTTTGGAAACTATTTATGAAATTGGAACAGAATATAATGATCTGTTTAAAAAATACGGTGGCGAAAAAATTACATTGGTAGAAAGTCTAAACGATTTACCTAAGTGGATCGAGGCTTTGAAGAAGATGGTGTTAAAAGCAAAAGGATAGAAAGTGTTTATTATTTGCTTTTAGCAATTTGGTATGGCAATCAGTTTCTTTAGCCTTTTAAGAGCAAATTTTTAATATATTCTTTTTCTTGATCATAGGTCATACCAGTGATTTCCCGTGTCAGTTTGTCGCGGATTTCACGCATCATTTTTACTGGATCAAAGTCTTCAACTATAGTCTTCTTTTTTCTTGTCTGTGTTTTCATGTTGCAAATATTTCTTTTGGTGATCTTATTTCAAGCAATTGGTAGCCATTTCGAAGATTAACAGAATTATATCCACGAATTCTTTCGAGATTTACTATGTGTTTAAAATTCCAACTAGCAAGAACGTCTGCTCGACATATCGTTGCAATAGCAATATGTTGACAGTCGATAAGACTAGTTTTACCTACCACCTTTTCAGATATATAAGTATCAGCCAAGTTTAGAGCTTCACTTGTCAACTCTACTCTTTCGATTTGAGATTTTGGCAATGATTTTAAATAATCTTTAACGTGAACAGGAGCCCGCAACAATTCCGCTTCTAAAAGATTAGAAACGATGATAGTCGCTTTTTTATTGATTACATGGTCAAACATCGGCTTTGTGTCCATAGAGAATACCTTTGCAAAAACGCCCCCTATTACAGATGTATCTAAATATATACGCATATATATACAAATATACAAAAATAAATATTAAGAAATAGCCATACCAAAATGCAAAGACGATATTCAAAACAAATCGCTCAGCTTTTGCTTTTAAACATTTAGTTGATTGGCATTAAACTAAACCAACCAATATAATATTGTCAAATAAATTTGCACTCTTTATGAAATTGGAACAGAATACAACGAGCTATTTAAAAAATACGGTGGCGAAAAAATTACATTGGTAGAAAGTCTAAACGATTCTCCTAAATGGATTAATGCATTGAAGAAGATGGTGTTAAAGGTTAGTGCATAAAAAACATTTCGTCTCATCACTAGTGGGGTTTATTATTATTTAACTTTTAGCAAATGCAATTAAGGGCTGAATGTTTTTTTTATCCGCTTCTCGAATTGCGTTTAGATAATTACTTCTTTCTTCTCCTTTTTTTATTAAGTTAGTTCTGCTCCAGGTGAAAACATTTTTATTAAAAATATGATTGATGATTATATCTGCGATCAGTCTCGAATGTCTGCCATTTCCGTTAGCGAAACAATGTATATTAACTATTGTATGTTTGTAACGAATGGCAATCTCTTCTTCACTATATGTTTCCTTGTCAATCCAAAACAAACAATCGTCATTTAGCTGTTTAAGGCAGACTCCTATTAAATGATATTTTACTCCCAAGTTTTTTTCTGACATTCTGAATTTTCCTGCCCAGGCCCATACATTATTAAACATTTTTTTGTGAAGCGCTTTGACAAAATCTTCGGAAATAATATTTTCTTTTTTAAATTTTTTTGTCAAAGTCCATTCAATGGCTTTTTCAATATTCATCTGCTCAAATTCATCTAATTCCCCATGTGTGGTTATTGTTTTTATAAGTAATCCCTCTTTTTCTTCCTCGCTCAAAGGAGTTTGGCCGTCTTTATATTCTAATTCTAGTCCCATAAGTACTTCGGCATTGCATCTATTATTTCTTCTGCTTTATTCTTGATAGATTTGTTTATTCTATTTTTAGAATTCTCTTGGTCTTCCAATTTCATGGTGTTAGATGTTCTGATAACTATTTCTCTTGCAATTTCCCTGGCCCTTATTTCGATCATTTTTTCTAAACTATCTTCTTTCGGTATAAAGCCGTAAACTAATTTCATGTCTAAGGCTTTGGCAGCTTCCTTTAAAGTTTTTAGAGTTATTGTTCCATTCGATTCCCTTTGTTCGATTCCACTTATGCTTTGAGCAGTTATTTTCATGCGTTCTCCCAACTGCCTTAACGACATTTTTAGAGCAGTTCTTATCGCATTTACCCACCCGTTGTCAGGGACAATCATTGTTTCTAAAGGTCGGAAGGCCTTAAGTTTTCGGTCAATTTGCTCAATTATGAGCTTTTGTTTTGCGTTTCTCATGGGTTTTAGGATTTGATTATTCAATCACAAATATAAGGTTATATCCTGATATTTACAAAAAATATTTAAGTATATAACCTTGTATATTTTATTTATTTTAATGCTATACACTGTTAAAAAATAGCTGATTTTTTCTCCTGCATTTGTTGCCGATTGTTTGGAAACTATTTATGAAATTGGAACAGAATACAACGAGCTATTTAAAAAATACGGTGGCGAAAAAATAACTTTGGTTGAAAGTCTGAATGATTCACCTAAGTGGATTGAAGCACTGAAAAAAATGGTATTGAAAGCAAGTGCATAAAAAAACCTTGAACATTTTTGTTCAAGGTTTTTTTATTTCATTGTTTTTTCTAAATTACTTGACGATCAATTTTTTTGTTATAACATTTTCTCCATTGACAGCTTTTATAAGATAGATTCCGGAGGAAAGAGTAATATTATTATTCATTAACAAAGAACCTTTTCCAGAATTGGGTAAAAGGAGTTCTTTAAAAAACATTTTTTTTCCTGTAATATCATATACTTCAATATTTACATTACTATCAGGAGCTCCCGAAAAATTCAGAAAAACATCTTCGTGCCCTGCCGGATTTGGAACCACTTCAAAAGATAAAAGTTCTTCTGAAATAAATTCAACAGCTCTTAAAGCAGAATAACTTATTTTCCCGTCATAATCTGTTTGCTTTAGTCTATAATACGCCAATCCAATATAGGGTTTAGAGTCAACTGCGGCATAATTTAATGTGCTTATACTATTTCCTGCTCCTTTCACTGTGGTAATGGTTTGGAAATCTATTCCGTCAATGGTTCTTTCTATTGTAAAATAATCATTGTTGGTTTCTGTTGCAGTAGCCCATTTTAATCGGACAATATTTTTTTCTTTATATGCATCAAATGTCAAAAGTTCAATTGGTAATACAATTGTCGGGGTATTGGAAATTTGAAATTGCATACTGCAAACTTCTCCTCCAAAGCCATCATAAGTAATTAGATAGCTAGCACCTGGAGTAGGAGTCCAAAAAATATTTACATTGAGGTCGGTTCCTGAGCTGGATACAGCGACACAGCTGGCTGTGGGAGTACAAACTTGCCCGGCAGAGTATATGGATACCTGTGAGCCACTCGAAACATCGCCACCATTACAATTTTGATTGAATAGTTGGAAATAGGCCCCCCCTGTCCATGTGGCGGGGACGGTCCAGCTGTACCATATATTATTTTCCATACTACCGGCACATAAGGTACCGTCAGCAGTAGCACAATTG
>JAYVZC010000218.1:0-4043 GCA_043783695.1 Bacteroidota bacterium | reverse complement strand
ATATCTTAAAAAAAAGTATACTTCTTTTGCAACTAAAAGGTGAGAGTAGGATAAAATGAATGGGATAATTTCTTGTTCATTTGAAAACTCAGTTGCTATAATTTTTTTAGAAGATGTCTATACTAATTTCAAATTCAAGTAAAGAATCCAATATTTTCTAGCCTTTTGTTCATATTTGAACTAGAAGCGATATAAAAAAGCAGAGATGTATCTCTGCTTTTTTTATTTACCTTTACCACCTGTAAAATTTAAAATTGATGAGCAAACCTAGTTTTGATGAAATATATATGGAACTGGCAGAAAATCTTGCTAAGCGCTCACATTGCGTGAAAGCTCAGGTTGGTGCCGTTCTTACAAAAGATACTCGAATTGTTTCTTTGGGCTACAATGGTCCTCCGGCAGGAACACATAATTGCGATATTGAATGGCCGAAAGAGGGCTGTCCGCGTGATAGCAAAGGAAGTTGCTCTTTAGCTTTGCATGCCGAACAAAATGCGATTCTTTATGCCTCAAAAAACAATGTTTCAATTGAAGGATCTACTTTATATATTACACTTTCTCCTTGCATTTCTTGTGCTCGAGTAATTTATACAACTGGAATTAAAAAAGTATATTATTTAAATTCCTATGCCGATTTTAAAGGATTAAAAAATGATGAGGGCGTTGACTTTCTTCAAAAATTTGGGGTGGAAGTGGTGAAATATAAAAAACAATAGGCAATTTAACAGAATTGTATTGTAAAATTGCTTTTTTAAAGAATGCCTTTGCCTACTGATTAATTAAAAAATTGCCTATTGATTTATGAATCGTCCTAAATTTTACATTTATCTTCCTATCGTTTTTGCTATGGTTCTTATCTTGGGAATCTTTATTGGCAGTACATTCAGCCTTAAAAAGTCGAATGGGACTATTGCCATTGATAGAGATAGTCAATACAATAAAGTCGATCAAATTTTAAGGTATGTTCAGGAAGAATATGTAGATACAATCAAAACAAAAGATTTGGTTAACAAAACTATCGTTTCTTTACTAGCCAATTTAGACCCACATTCTAGTTACATCACAGCAGAAGAATTAACGGCAAGCAATGAACCTTTACAGGGAAATTTTGAAGGAATTGGCGTGGAGTTTAATGTTGTGGAAGATACCATAAGAGTAATCTCGGCTATTACCGGTGGACCATCTGAAGCCGTTGGTGTGCAAGCCGGAGATAAAATCATTAAGGTGAATGGGAAAGTTGTTGCGGGAATAAAAATCACCAACAAACAAGTGATGGAAAGCCTAAAAGGTGCTGGAGGAACCAAAGTAAAAGTAAGCATGATGCGAAGAGGAAAGCGTGAATTGCTTGATTTTACTATCACTCGCGGAACAATTCCAATATACAGTATTGACGTGGCTTACATGGTTAGTTCTAAAATCGGATATATAAAAATTAGCAGATTTGGTGCTACAACTTATGATGAATACATGCAAGCATTTGAGAAATTACAAACCCAAGGAATGGAAAAATTAATTGTTGATTTGCGTGGAAATGGCGGTGGATTCTTGAATACAGCAGTTGATATTGCAGATGAATTTTTAGGTAACGGAAAAGAAATTGTTTACACGATAGGGAAATCCCGTCCTCGAAAAGATTATAAAGCAACACGAAAGGGAAGTTTTGAAAATGGTAAATTAACCGTATTAATTGACGATGGCTCTGCATCAGCCAGTGAAATTTTAGCCGGAGCTTTGCAGGATAACGATAGAGCAACCATTATTGGAAGACGTTCATTTGGAAAAGGATTGGTGCAAGAACAAAATGAATTTTCTGATAGTTCTGCCATTCGATTAACCATTGCTCGTTATTATACTCCAACAGGAAGGTGTATTCAAAAGTCGTACGCACATGGAGTAGATGCATATTATGAAGAAGAAAATAATCGTTATGCAAATGGTGAATTGGAAAATGCTGATAGCATTAAAGTAACAGATTCATTAAAATTTACCACTCCGGCAGGAAAAATTGTATATGGTGGAGGGGGAATTGTTCCCGATGTGTTTGTTGGATTGGATACTGCCGGACGAACACTTTATTTAACAGAAGTACTATTTACTGGAACAGTAAATGATTTTGCTTTTGAATATTCCGATAGAGAAAGAACAAAATTAAAAGGCTATAAAACAATTGAAAATTTTAATAAGTCGTTTGTCATTACTCCCACCATATTAAATGAGTTTGTTGCTTATGCCGAGAAAAATAAAATAAAGAGAAATTCTAAAGAAATAGCACAATCAGAAAGCATTCTTAAAAACCAATTAAAAGCTTTGATTGCCAGAAACATTTTTAATGGAGAAGGTTTTTATCAGGTAATCCAGGCTCAGGATAATGTTTTGAAGAAGGCTGTGCAGATGATGAAGTAATCCTTCAACTACGCTCATAATCACAAGTAGATGCGTCAGACTGAACGTAGTCGAAAGGCAACAAAAAACCTCTCATTCAATTTGAGCGAGAGGTTTTTTGTTGCAATAACAACTGATTAGTGAGCAGCAGCTGTAGAATCAGGAGTAGCTGTAGAGTCAGGAGCTACTTCAGTAGTAACAGCAGCGCTAGCAGCATTGAATAATGAATCCATTTTAGCTTTTGCGTCAGCTTCCATTTTAGCTTGTTCTTCAGCAGATGGTCCGCATGACATGATGCTTAATGCACCTGCAACGAACAATAAAGAAAATAATTTTTTCATTTTAGTTTGTTTTTGTTTTTTAATTAATACTAGTATCTGAGCGCAAAGGTAGCTAAAAATCAATATCTTCAAAATGTAATATCCATCTTAGGCACAATTATTTAAACAATGGAATGTTAAGAACCCCAAAAACAAGCATTTTTTCGACCTGTTTTTTACTCAAAAACAGTATAAAAAACTATATCTTTGCAGTCAAATAAGTAAAAATTTAACCTTTAACCCTATAAATATGGCTTTCGAATTACCTAAATTACCGTATGCATACAACGCATTAGAGCCTCATATTGATGCTTTAACAATGGGAATTCATCATTCAAAACACCACCAAGCGTACGTAACCAACCTTAATGCAGCAATTGCCGGATCGGATACCGAAAAATTAAGTATAGAAGAAATTTGTAAAAATATTTCCAAATACCCAATGCCAGTGCGCAATAATGGTGGCGGTCACTTTAACCACTCTCTTTTTTGGACAATAATGGCAGCAAATGCCGGTGGAGAACCAACAGGAGACTTAGCTGTAGCAATCAATAGTGCATTTGGCTCTTTTGCTGATTTTAAAACACAATTTGCCACTGCAGGAACAACCCGTTTTGGATCGGGATGGGCTTGGCTGATAGTAAAAGAGGGGAAATTAGTAGTTTGCTCTACTCCTAATCAAGATAATCCTTTAATGGATGTGGCTGATGTAAAAGGCACACCAATTTTAGGGATGGATGTTTGGGAACATGCATACTACTTAAAATATCAAAACAAACGCCCGGATTATATTGCTGCTTTTTGGAGCGTAGTAAACTGGGCTGAAGTTGCAAAACGATTTAATGAAGCAAAATAATTGCTATTAATTTTAAAGGGGATACAATTCAAACATCCCCTTTTTTTATTCAATATTTAATTGAAAACTAAATTTTTCATTTTTTTCTTTTCTTTTTTTCTTTTTGCGAGTCTTGGTAGTTCCGCTGAATCAATAGTAATAAAGCAGCATTTGGATCACTCACTTGTAAATTCATTTAAGCAAGGAGATACTCTTTTTGTTAAAGTGGATGTAGCTGTTGCCGATTCACTCATCAAAAAGGGAGAAAGTAAAAAAGAAAAAAATAAAAAGAAATTTGTCTCCGCACTTTTTGCTTTCCCTTTTCCACTGGGATTTATGGGCGGACATCGTGTAATACTGGGAACAAAACCTTGGGTGCCTGTGGTGTATGTTGCCACATTTGGTGGTTGTTTTGGAATTCTGCCATTGATTGATTTTTTTGTGATTGTATTTAGTAAGGACATTGAACAATACGAAAACAATCCAAATATTTTTATGTGGTTGAA
>JAYVZC010000217.1:0-4043 GCA_043783695.1 Bacteroidota bacterium | reverse complement strand
TGAATGGATGCAAAACATATCCTCCCGTAAAAACTCCAGTAATTTTTTTTACATCCGCCATGCGTTCACGTTCACTTCTGTTTTTTGCAAACGTGATGTATTCTTCTACAGCATTTTTTTGCTGAGGTGTAGTAATTTGTGAAACCAATTCATGTTCCGGAGCAAGCGTTACAAAAGAAACTCCGAAGATGGTATCGGGGCGAGTAGTGAAAACTTCAATCTCACCCAGACTCTCTCCCTGTCCTTCGACTCCGCTCAGGATGACGGGAGCAATGGTGAACTTTAATGATGTGCCTTCTGATTTTCCTATCCAATTACGTTGCGCTTCTTTGATGGATTCTGTCCAATCAATTCCATCCAAGTCATTCAATAATCTATCTGCGTAAGCGGTGATGCGCAAACTCCATTGTTTCATTAATTTACGTTCAACGGGATATCCGCCACGTTCTGAAACTCCGTCTTTTACTTCTTCATTCGCCAAAACCGTTCCCAATTGCGGGCACCAGTTTACCATTGTATCGCTTAAATAAGCTAGACGATGTTCTAACAGAAGATCAGATTGTTCTTTTTCACTCAAACTATCCCATGCCTCCCCCTGCCCCCTCGGAGAGGGGGACACGCTCCGAAATTTTTCTATCAAAGAGGAAATATTTTCTGCTTTATTTGTTTCAGGATTGTACCATGAATTAAAAAGCTGAATAAAAATCCACTGAGTCCATTTGTAATAATCAGGGTTGGAAGTTCTCACTTCTCTGTCCCAATCAAAGGAAAATCCTATTTTATCTAATTGTTCGCGGTAACGTGCGATGTTTGTTTTGGTAGTAATTTCAGGGTGTTGTCCCGTTTGAATAGCATATTGTTCAGCAGGCAAACCAAATGAATCGTAGCCCATTGGATGCAATACATTAAAGCCTTTCATACGTTTGTAGCGTGCAAAAATATCGGAAGCAATGTAGCCTAATGGATGACCAACATGTAAGCCGGCACCGCTTGGATAAGGAAACATATCCAAAACATAATATGGAGCCCCACCCGACCTCCCCGAAGGGGAGGAGCTGTAACCCGGATCACCCGGATTATATGTTTTGAAAGTTTTGTTGTCTTTCCAGTATTGCTGCCAGTATTTTTCTACTTCTCTGAAATTATATTCCATTGTAAATTTTATCCTTTTTTTAGAATTGCGAATATACGAATTACCTTTTTTAAATTGATTAAGGAATGCTTATATTTGAGAAAACTAAAACTAAAATCGCATGAAAAAATGTATCCTTTTACTATTTATTACAATGGCATCAGTGACGCTGTCAAGAGCTCAGATAATTGTTGCGTTTACTGCTACAACAGGTGATTCGGAGATGAACAACATCTTGACAGATATTCATAATCAAGCTATAAAAGACATTACCACTTTTCATAATAATGTAGTAAATACATTCAACATTGTGAGCTCAAAAGTGGATGCAGCATTAAAAATATTGGCTCCAGGAGATGTTTACATGGCAGCACAGCTTTCTATTTCAGTAGGAAAACCCTTTGAGGATGTAGTACAAACGTATCAGAAAAATAAGTCGAAAGGTTGGGGTGCTATTGCAAAAGATTTAGGAATAAAACCAGGTTCAGCCGAATTTCATGCGATGAAAAAATCGATGAAATCGAAAGGTGGCAAAGGAAATGGGAATGGCAATGCAGGTGAAAAAGGCAAGGGTAAAGGCAATTCGGGCAAGGGTAAAAAGAAATAGCGGAGGTTATTAACGATTGATTGTTTATTTCAATTTGTTAAAGGTTGAATTTCTTTGCACTTTAAAGATAATTTAGCAAATGGAATTTGAAATTCAACATTCTAAAACCAATAATCAACATTCAATAAGTGTCGGATAAATATTCAAAACGCAGATTAACGGGTTCTTCTATCACAACTGTAGTGAGTCTTTCACTTGTACTGTTTATGCTCGGATTATTGGGTATCATTATTTTAAACACCCGTAAGCTGTCCGATAATTTTAAGGAAAATATAGGTATACAGGTTGTCATCAATGACAATGCAAAGGAGGTTGATGTTCAACATTTGATAAAAACATTGGATGCATCGGAGTATGTTAAGTCTACACAGGCTATCTCCAAAGAAGAAGCGGCAAAAAAATTACAGGAAGACATTGGTGAAGATTTTATTGATTTCTTAGGCTTTAATCCTTTATCGGCCTCCATTACTGTGCGTTTGAATGCGGAATACGCCAATGCAGATAGCCTCGCTTGGATTGAAAGAGATTTGTTGGAAACCAATCTGGTAAAGGAAGTCATTTATCAAAAATCATTGGTAAACAGCATAAATGAAAATGTAAAAACCATCAGTTTGTGGGTATTGATTATCAGTAGTGTACTGATGTTTATAGCATTGGCATTGATAAATAACACTATCCGATTATCCATTTACAGCAAACGATTTATTATAAAAACCATGCAATTGGTGGGAGCAACACAAGGATTTATCAGACGACCATTTGTGCTCAAAGGCATTCGTCATGGTATTTACGGAGCGGGGATTGCTATTGCGATGTTGATAGGATTTTTATTTTTTATTCAGAAACAATTACCTGAATTAGCAGAGTTGCAAGACCCGAATATGTTAGCTTCTTTGTTTGGAATTGTAATTTTGCTTGGCATTATCATTTCATGGATAAGCACATCCTTGGCGGTTCGCAAGTATTTGCGATTAAAATCGGATGATTTGTATTATTAGTTCTCGTCCCTCGACTCCGCTCGGAATGACTACTCCCCAAGGTCGCGCTCGAACTGACAATGGACTAAAAGTCTTTCACCTTTTTTAACACCTCTTTTATCCAAATTATATTACATTTGCGATATAAAACAGACCATCAAATGAGTAAAGAAATCAAAGAAAATAAAAAACAACCGGGTTTTGCTTTCACAAAAGAAAACTATCGCATACTTATCGTAGGAGTTATTGTTATCGTTATTGGTTATATGTTGATGGTAGGCGGTGGCTCTGATAATCCGAATGAGTTTAATGCGAATGAGATTTTTAGTTTCAGAAGAGTTACTTTATCTCCAATTGTTATTTTAGCAGGTTTTGTAGTGGTTCTTTATGCCATTATGAAAAAATCGAAACAATAAACCCCACCCCAGACCTCTTCTGAAGGAGAGGGAGCTGTTTTTAAATACGATTTTATGACGTATCTCCAAGCTATCATTATTGCAATCATTGAAGGTATAACCGAGTTCTTGCCTGTCTCTTCAACAGGGCATATGATCTTGGCTGATTCGTTGATGCATATTCAGGATAAAGAATTTGCGAAAACTTTTGAAATTGTTATTCAGTTAGGTGCAATTATGGCTGTAGTATTTATGTACTTCAAACGTTTTTTTGTTGGAATAGATATTTATTTAAAATTAGTGGTTGCATTTCTTCCAACTGGAATCATCGGATTCTTTGCATACAGAGCCATCAAACATTATTTATTCAATCCTTTTACTGTTAGTATTTCTTTGATTGTTGGAGGAGTTATTTTAATTTTGTTGGATAAGTGGAGTGAAAAAAAACAATCGGAATACAAGCAAGTAGAAGACATTAGTTATTCGGGCGCAATCAAAATTGGATTGATACAATGTGTATCGATGGTGCCGGGAGTTTCAAGAGCAGCAGCAACAATTTTCGGAGGAGTATTTTCAGGATTTAATCGCAAACAAGCAGCAGAGTTTTCTTTTCTATTGGCTATTCCCACTATGTTTGCAGCATCGGGATATGATTTGTTAAAAGAGAAAGATAATATTCATAGCGAAGACATAACCATTTTATTGCTTGGTGGATTTGTTGCTTTTATAGTAGCGATACTTGCAGTAAAAGGATTTATTGCATTTTTAAATAAATATGGATTCAAGCATTTCGGATATTACCGAATTATTTTAGGTGCATTGTTCCTTGCTTATGCATTAAGTACAGGCTTACATCTTACAGCATAAATCATGACCGATTTCAGAACAGGAGAAGTTCTTCTCATTCATAAACCGCTTACTTGGACATCTTT
>JAYVZC010000216.1:0-4047 GCA_043783695.1 Bacteroidota bacterium | reverse complement strand
TCAAGCGTAATGCAATAGTTACATTCCACAACCATTTTCTTTTTCAGCCACAGTTTCTTTTGGAAGTTTTCTAATTGGGCTAAGAAGGTGATAATTTTTTCGCCAATCTTTTTAATGGCTTTTATTTTACTCAGTTGTTTTAAAAATTCCTGCTCGTCACGGGTGTTCAGGTCATCAATAAAAAGCACTTCGTTTTTAATGTAAAAATCCAGCTCACGGGTAAGGAAACCGCCAAGGTCTTTGTGTATAAAATAATCAAATGTGTTTCGGGCTGTGTAATCTAATAAATGCTTTTGCAGCAAGGTGCGTTGTTTGTCTTTTTCTGTTGGTCGCAAACTCAACAAATCTGTAAAATCAGGGAAATTAGCTTGTATTTGTGGCAATAATTTCTCTAATGCATCTGCGAGTAAATCTTTTTGTGTTACTTTTTTATCGGTTTGCTCATAAGTAAACGGAATCACCAATTCATCATTCTTAATTATTAATTCTTCATTCGCTAATGCAAATCGTCTTTCTTTATCGCCTTGTGTTTTGTTGTTGTTTTGTTCGGTGCTGGCTTCTATCAATTCAAAAGCTACCGTTTTGCCATTGGCTAACTTAAAACGATATACTTTAAAATACTCACTTGTTTTAATATAATACTGGTCTGCATTTGCCCAATGCAGTTTTACTTCTTCGCCTTCGTAGGGTATGGCATACACATCTTTTTTATACCTACGCATGGAGATGAAATCACCATTATCGAAATAGCGTTTAAAGAAATTGGCCAATAAAGAAAATACTTCATTTTCAATGCCTACCATATCGGCAGCTTCGCCCAATCGTTTTTTCAGGTCTTGTACCTTGGGCAAAGTATTTGGGTCGGCACCCAAAGCCTGTGCAGATTTTATGGCATCGTCCAGTTCCTTTTGCAAGGCTTGTTTATCCACCGAAAGGCTTTCAGACAATACCTTTTGCACCTGTGGCACTAAATCCACTTCCAAAAACTGTTCAATGTCTTTTCGCTTTTGGTTCATGATTCGGTAAATACCAAAATCCAGTTCCGCTTTATCCAGCATGAACACTTCTTTGAGTGTGTTGATGAGTTTTTCGTAGTTTGTCATTTTAAATTAAAAATTAAGAATGCAGAATTAAGAATTGTTGGCTTTGGTTGATTTAACAATGGAAACAAGAATTGAAATGATTTCATTGATTTCAGGATGAATACTGGTATAGCTTTCTTCTGAAATATAATTACTGTCTTTTAATAACGTGAGCCAATATTCAGTTTCGTTAGCTTCTTTTAAGGCAATGTGCATTTTATTTATAAAGTCCGCTTTTGATTGTGCAAATTCACTTTCTTTCACTAAAGCACCAATAGCGGTACCTGAACGAAGAACTTGCTTGCTCAAAACGTATTCTTTCTTTTCTTCGGTTAAATGTTTATATAACTTAATTACCCTCAAAGCAAAAGCGTATGTTTTAACATGTATGATATTTTCTTTCTTCATTTTTACTTCTTACTTCTTAATTCCTCTTTAATAAATGCTTCTAATACTTCTTTACTTGGCAACTGTACAAGATATTTTGACACGAACACATCGTTAGACAAACCTGTTGTAGTATATTCTACCAACGCATCATTTTTATCAGCACATAAAATTATCCCTACTGGTGGGTTATCACCTTCGGTCATTTCATTTTTCCGGTAATAGTTTAAATACAGATTCATTTGTCCGGCATCCGCATGGTCAAATTGTCCAATTTTCAAATCAATTATCACATGGCATTTTAAAATGCGATGGTAAAAAACTAAATCAATTTTGTAGTGTCTATTGTCGAACGTAATACGTTTCTGTCGGGCTTCAAAACAAAATCCTCTACCCAATTCAGTTAGAAAAGTTTGCAAATGGTCAATAATGGCTGTTTCCAGTTGGAGTTCGCTATATGATGGTTTTTCTTCAAGCCCTAAAAACTCAAGAAAATAGGGGTTTTTAACGATGTCAGAAATTGTTGGTTTTACATCGCCTTTAGCTTTAGCAATAACAATTTCTTTATCCGTAGAAAGCCCTGTACGCTCAAACAAAAGCGTGCCCATTGCCCTATTCAAATCCCTTACTCCCCAATTATTTTTAATGGTTTGCACCTCGTAAAAAGCTCTTTTGAGGGCTGTTTCAGCATTCATTAATTCTAAAAAATGAGAAAAACTTAGCTTACTCAGTAATATTTCGGGTTCGTAAGAATATTCTGAACCGGATTGATTAACAGCTACACTTTCTAATTTTCTCGACACGGTTGATAATATTATATCCGATGGAAAATCAATACTTTTCAATTTTCTCAACACCGTTGAGAAAATTTGCGGATAGGATAAATAAAAATCCCTGTATCTGTATAGTTGTGGCGAGGAAACGCCCTTAATATGCTTTAATCTATTAGCCAATTCTTTCATGGTGTTAGCACCGTATTTGGCTTTATCAATTCCATTTTGCTCAAACTCAACAATATAAAATCCCATCAAAACATTGCGTATTGTCAGGCAGTTATCAACTTGGCGAACAGCGTACTGTTGCAACTCAATGTGTACAAGCTCAATTTGGTTTACTAATTGGTCAAAATTCATGTTTATACTAATTTCCAGTTAATGGTAAATAAAGGGGTCTTGCTTATTTCCTGTTTCATTCGCTTTTGGATATCGCTTATCATCTTGTCTCTCATTTCGGCAATTTCATCTTCCACAATAAATATTTCTTGCCGTTGCTTTTTCTGTTTTCTCGATTCGTCTTGCAATTGTTCTTGTATTTTTAGTTGACTTGTGGGGTCAACCGTTTTCTGCGCTTCTCGGTTCAATTCTTTTATTTTGGCTTTGGTTTCTTTAATGGCTAATTCAGCCGCATTCATTCTGTCCTCGGCCCATTTGGTTAACTTCTCGGTTTCAAATTTCAAATAGTTGTTGTCTCTTTCCGATAATGTTTTGAGCAAGGCATCTAAATAGGTTTCACCTGATTTCATTACCAAGGATTCATCCACTTCATTAAAATTTTCGGAAGCATTTTTTGCAGGTAAAGTGAGCAATCGTTTTGCCTGGTCTTCTGTTAACGTTATTCCATTATCGGCAATACCATAAGCCATCAAATAATCAGATGATTCAAACGAATCCACACTCACAGCCATAACACTTAACCAACCTCTTTGCCCTTTCAATTCGTCCAGAATAGCCACATTTCCTTTGTAGGCAGTTAAATCAAAAGTTAAGGAAGCTGGATGCAGTGTTTTTTCTTTAACCTTTTCTAAAACGGTTTGTGCCAACGGATGCCCCATTCTATACACATGAGCTTCGGTGTTTGGCTTTCCTAGTTTAAACGATTCGGTAGGGAAGTTTGCATTCGGGTAAGGTTGTTTTTTGAGTTGGAAACACAAATCTTTATCGTTGAATTTAGCTGTTCCGTTCAATTCAAATTTGGTAACAGCCCAAAGCCATTGCTCGTATTTGTTAATGTATTCCTTGCTTTCAGAAAGTCTGATTTTTAATTTATCCAATACTTCATCATCAAAATTCGCCAAAAGCGTTTCTCTTGTTGAAAGCATTTTGCTACTTATCTGCTCGTCCAATTCTTTTTGAAGTAAATCAAATTGGTCAATGATTTCTTTTTCACTTCGGTATTTCTGATAGATTTCAGCAATGCGTTTTTCAAAATCCACACCCGATTCAATGCTACCAAGCACATCATCACTGGCACCAAAGACACCACTGAATAATTTGAATTTTTCATCCAGTAATTGAAACACCCGAATATCAGCCGCATTTTTTACGTTGAGGAAATTCACAACCACCACATCAAACTTTTGTCCGTAACGATGGCAACGGCCAATACGCTGTTCAATACGCTGTGGGTTCCAAGGCAAGTCATAATTAATGACCAATGAGCAGAACTGCAAATTGATTCCCTCGGCAGCAGCCTCGGTTGCAATCATGATGGTTGCATCGTTTCTAAAATATTCCACCAATGCAGCTCTTTTGTCGGCACTTGGCGAACCTGTTGCTATATCTGTTCCCTTGTTTTTACT
>JAYVZC010000215.1:0-9538 GCA_043783695.1 Bacteroidota bacterium | reverse complement strand
CAATCATCGCATAATTTGATTTGATTTTTAAAGGGTGGGAATTAGCAAAACAAATAGCTTAAAAGATGTGTCCACACCGTAGCTGCCGGCAGGCAGGTTCTAAATACACAGAATCTATGATTGCTTTAACAATCTAATCAGCAAAAATTGTTTTATTTTTTAATCTTCGAACCTGTCTGCCGACAGGTAGATCTCTGGCATTATACCATAATTTTTTCTTTAGCTATAGTGTTAAATTTTTGAAAGTATCTTATCGGCAGCACCAACTCTGCCCTGCACATACATCCTGGAAATTTGCGAAGCTGTTTTTAAAACCTGTTCATCGCTTAAAAGCAACATTATTTTTTCAAACTCAGCAATATTATTTATTGAAAAAGCACCACCAAGTTTTATTAATTCTTTTGCTTCCGTAAATTTCTGATAATTGGGACCAAAAATCACAGGCAAACCGAATGTAGCTGCTTCTAAAATATTGTGAATGCCTTTCCCAAAACCACCACCAATAAAGGCAATTGTTCCATATTGATAAAGCGATGAAAGCATTCCGATGTTATCGATGATTAGGATTTGTGCTTCAACAATATTTTTTTCGTTTGCTTTAGAGTACCGCAGACACACCCCTGCCCCTCTCGATAGGGGAATAAATTCACTTTCGATTGAACTTAAATGTTTTTCATCTATTTCATGCGGAGCGATTATCAATTTGAAATTTTGCCCTTCGTCCATCGACTCCGCTCTGGATAATCCACCTCCGGTCGCGCTCAGGGTGACGGAAGATTTAGGGTTTATCAAATAATTCGAAATTATTTTTTCATCATCTAGCCAAGAACTTCCAACAATCATTACTTTTTTATCATCAACAAATAACTTTATTAAGTCAATTTCTTTTACATTTTTTGCGACTTCAAATACTCTATCAAAACGTGTATCACCACAAAGTGTTGTATTCTTATAACCTATTGAATTCAATAGTTCCACTGATCTTTCATCTTGCAAAAAGAAATGCGTGAATGCACATAATTGTTTTCTGAACCACCCTCCAGTACTTTTAAAAAAATGATGATCTTCCCTAAAAATTCCGCTTACCAGATATGTTGGAATATTTTTATTTTTTAATTCATTTAAATAATTAAACCAAAATTCATATTTGACAAAAAATACTTTTTGAGGATTTACTATTTCAATGAAATTTTTCGCATTGGATGGAGTATCCATCGGTAAATAAAAAATAAAATCGGCTCCAGCATAATTTTTCCGAATCTCATATCCAGATGGAGAAAAAAATGTCAGTAAAATTTTAATGCTGGGGTTTTGCAATTTTAGCTTTTCCATTAAAGGACGGCCTTGCTCAAACTCGCCCAGAGAAGCACAATGGAACCATATTAGTTGGGAGTTAGGAGTTAGGAGTTGGGAGTTTTTTAATTGGTGTTTTAGGTTTTCAAATATGTCTTTTCTTCCTTTCAGAAACAGTTTTGCTTTAGGATTGAAAAGAGAAGCAATACGAATTGCAAGAGCATACAAATAAATAGAAAGGGAATATAAAAATCTCATCATCAAGTGGTGAGGTTAGTAAGTGTAGAATTCCTGAGGAGTCCTTTTGTACAATGGCAGTATCCATGCTATTTTTGCGCCATACAAAATGTCTAATCGTTTTTGTGTGTCCTTTTTCATTAAATCATAATCAAAACTTCTTCTGCTCTGAGTAAAGCCTTCCATAAATTCCAAACCAAAATAAATATTCACCAATCGATTAGCACTCAAATACAAATAACCTAAATTCTGACTCAACAATAATCCATTTGTTAATCGGTCGTATCCTTTTTTATATTGTTTTGAAAGTTGAGGAGTATTGTTTCCGATGGTTTCTATTCTAATTTTATGTTGAAGAAATCCGACACCAATATTAAAAACAATTCCGCTGTTTGGATTCGGTTTTTTAAAAGAAAACATTCTTCCAAATGTTAAAGAAGAGGTAAATCCTCTTTCAAATAATCGAACATCAGTAAATTCACCATTTCCATTAATAATTCCTCCGCTAGAGGTAGAAATGCTATCAAAAAGAATCTCTTTTACAACTTTTCCGAATAAATAGCTTCCATTTATTCCCAGTATCCAATATTTTTTGGTTTTAAATTCAAGACTTAGTGCAACGGATGAATTGTTTCCGAAGCGCCTTGTTAAATCACCCCCATTAAGCTGATAGGCGTACGATACAGCCATATAAGGTGCGAAAACAGATGAATCTTTTATACTAATCTGTGCTGATAATTTGCAGACTAAAATGGATAGGCAAATACTTAAAAAATAGACTTTCTTCATTTCTATAAAAATGTTTGTAAATATAAGGCTTTTAAACGAATCTAAAAGCCAAAAATTGCCCTTTAGAATTTATATATTTTCCTTATATTCGCACTCTTATTTAAAGCAAAAAACGAATGACAAAGACTGCTAAAAAAATCCAAATGGTTGACTTAAAAAGTCAATATGAAAAAATAAAAACGGAAGTAGATGCGGCTATCCAAAATGTATTGGATAATACAGCATTTATTAATGGTCCGGAAGTAAAAGCATTTCAATTGGAATTAGAACAATACCTTGGAGTGAAGCACGTAATTCCCTGTGCAAATGGCACCGATGCATTGCAAATAGCTATGATGGCACTCGATCTAAAACCCGGTGACGAAGTAATTACTGCTGATTTCACCTATGTTGCAACTGCAGAAGTGATTGCCTTGCTAGGACTTACTCCAGTTTTGGTAGATGTTGTTCCAAATACTTTCGAAATTGACATTCAGGCAATCGAAAAAGCGATTACCCCTAAAACTAAAGCCATTGTTCCCGTTCATTTATTCGGACAATGTGCAGATATGGATGCTATAATGACTTTGGCAAAAAAACATAATTTATACGTGATCGAAGATGTGGCTCAAGCGATAGGTGCTAATTACAAATCGGCTGATGGCTCAACAAAAAAAGCAGGAACAATAGGAACAGTTGGTTGTACATCTTTTTTCCCTTCAAAGAACTTAGGTTGTTACGGAGACGGAGGAGCAATGTTCACTAATGATGACGCACTTGCAGCAAAGATCAGAATGATTGCGAATCACGGACAATCTGTTCAATATGTTCACGATTCCATTGGTGTAAATTCACGTTTGGATAGTCTTCAGGCAGCAATTTTAAGGATCAAGTTACGCGATTTAGACAATTATGCTGCTGCTCGTAACAAGGCAGCTAACTATTACGACAAAGCATTTGCACATCATCCGAAATTAAAAACGCCTGCCCGTGCAAAATTTTCTGATCATGTATTTCATCAGTATACTTTGCAATTAATGGGTGTTGACCGAACAGCTTTACGCGAATTTTTAGCAAGTAAAGATATTCCTGCAATGATCTATTATCCGATTCCATTGCATTTACAAAAAGCATACTTAGATCCGCGATACAAGGCAGGAGATTTTCCTGTAACAGAAAAACTATGTGATTCAGTAATGTCTTTACCAATGCACACAGAGCTGGATGAGGAAACTCTAAATTATATTACAAAAAGCGTTTTAGAATTCTGTAAATAGACCCCACCGGACCTTCCGCCTAGGCGGAGAGGAGGCGAGGCTAAAAAATAGATTAAAAAAACGATAACAAATTAATTAATTTTAACAATTAACAATTCTTCTCCCCTATGGGGAGAGATAGAGAGGGCCTTATGAACATCGCAGTAGTAGGAACAGGATACGTTGGATTAGTAACAGGAACATGCCTTGCGGAAACAGGCAATCATGTAATTTGTGTTGACATCAATTCGGACAAGGTAGAAAAAATGCAAGCTGGTATTGTTCCTATTTACGAACCACATTTGGATATTTTATTTGAACGAAATATTAAACAAGGTCGATTAACATTTACTACCAACCTTGCAGAAGCAATTGAAAAAGCAAAAATTATTTTCCTTGCACTGCCAACTCCTCCGGGTGAAAATGGCTCTGCTGATTTAAGCTATATACTTGGTGTAGCAGATGATTTGGGGAAAATAATTAAAGATTATAAAGTCATTGTAGACAAAAGCACTGTTCCTGTTGGCACAGCCGATAAAGTAAGAGCAGCAGTTGCAAAACACGCAAAAGTGGAATTTGATATTGTTTCCAACCCCGAATTTTTACGCGAAGGATTTGCAGTAGATGATTTCTTAAAACCTGATAGAGTTGTTATTGGTGCAAGTTCAGATAAAGCTCGCAAAACAATGGAAGAACTTTACAAACCTTATGTTCGTCAGGGAAATCCAATTATTTTTATGGATGAACGTTCAGCTGAATTAACAAAATATGCAGCCAATGCTTTTTTGGCAACTAAAATTACTTTCATGAATGAGATCGCAAATCTTTGCGAATTGGTTGGTGCAGACGTAGATGCTGTTCGTATTGGAATAGGCAGCGATGAAAGAATTGGAAAACGTTTTTTATTTCCGGGAATTGGTTATGGAGGAAGTTGTTTTCCAAAAGATGTTCAGGCTTTAGCAAAATCTGCAAACGAAGTGAAATACGATTTTAAAATTTTAGAATCGGTTATGGAAATAAATGAAAAACAAAAAACCATTATCATTCCAAAAGTGAAAGATTATTTCAAAGGAAATTTAAAAGGTAAAAAAATTGCATTGTGGGGATTAGCATTTAAACCCGATACAGACGATATTCGTGAAGCACCTGCTTTATATATTATTGAAGAATTAGTAAAAGCCGGAGCAAGTGTTTCTGCCTACGATCCCGAAGCTATGAACAATGTAAGAAATGCGATTGGCGATAAAATTTCTTACGCTCTGGATGAGTACGATGCTTTGCGTGATGCAGATGCATTATTGATTGCAACAGAATGGAGCTTATTCCGCACACCCGATTTCGAAAGAGTTTCCTCCTTATTAAAAAACAAAGTAATTTTTGATGGAAGAAATTTATATGGAATAGATCAAATGAAAGAGTTGGGATATTATTATTCAAGTATTGGCAGAGAAACTGTTAAATAAAATAGAGAAATGGAGAATTAGTGATTTGGAGAATTAAAAAAATCTCTATTTCTCCAAATCAACAAATCAACAATTTGTAAAATGAAAAGAGTTTTAATAACAGGTGCAGCGGGCTTTTTGGGTTCTCACCTTTGTGACCATTTCATCAAAGAAGGTTTTCATGTTATTGGCATGGACAATCTAATAACAGGTGATATGAAAAACATTGAACATTTAATGAAGCTCGAACATTTCGAATTTTATCATCACGATGTTTCTAAATATGTTTTTATTCCCGGTGAGCTGGACTATATTTTACATTTTGCATCACCAGCTTCTCCAATCGATTATTTAAAAATCCCCATTCAAACATTGAAAGTTAGTTCTTTAGGAACTCATAATTTATTAGGATTAGCAAGAGTTAAAAAAGCAAGAATATTAGTAGCCTCTACATCTGAAGTATACGGAGATCCAATCGTTCACCCGCAAACAGAAGAATATTGGGGAAATGTAAATCCCGTTGGTCCACGCGGAGTTTACGATGAAGCAAAACGTTTCATGGAAGCAATAACGATGGCTTACCACACTTATCATGGTGTTGAAACACGAATCATTAGAATTTTTAATACTTATGGCCCACGCATGCGACTGAATGATGGACGTGTATTACCTGCATTTATTGGACAAGCATTACGAGGTGAAGACTTGACCATGTTTGGTGATGGTTCACAGACACGTTCGTTTTGTTATGTAGATGATTTGGTAGAAGGTATTTATCGTTTGCTGATGAGTGATTATGTTTTTCCTGTTAATGTTGGTAATCCAAGTGAGATCAGCATCAAAGAATTTGGTGAAGAAATCATAAAATTAACTGGAACAAAACAAAAGTTGATTTCTAAGCCATTGCCGCAAGATGATCCGAAACAACGAAAACCGGATATTACAAAAGCAAGAGAGATCTTAGGATGGGAACCAAAAGTTGGTAGAGCAGAAGGATTAAAAATTACTTATGAATATTTTAAATCTCTTTCAAAAGAGGAATTGAACAAAACAGAACATAGAAATTTCAATTAGTATAAAAATCATTCTGACAAGAAGAATCTATTCCCCTATAGAGAGGGGCTAGGGGTGTGTTGAGAGACAAGATTGAAGAACTAACAAATTAGAGAACATGGAATATTTTGCGCACGAAAGTGCATTCATAGATGAAGGTTGCAATATCGGGAAAGGAACCAAGATCTGGCACTTTTCTCATATCATGACGAATTGCAAATTAGGGGAAAATTGCAACATCGGACAAAATGTTGTTATTTCTCCCGAAGTTGTTTTGGGGAAAAATGTAAAAGTGCAAAACAATGTTTCTATATACACTGGAGTAACTTGTGATGATGATGTTTTTTTAGGACCCTCTATGGTTTTTACTAACGTGATTAATCCGCGTAGTGCAATCAATCGCAAAAGCGAATATGCAAAAACACATGTAGGCAAAGGCGCTTCTATTGGCGCAAATGCAACCATCGTTTGTGGACATGATATTGGGGAATATGCTTTTATCGGAGCGGGTGCTGTTGTCACAAAAAATGTTCAGCCTTTTTCATTATGGGTTGGAAATCCTGCAAAACAAATGGGGTGGATAAGTGAATACGGACATCGTTTACAATTTGATAAAGATGGAATTGCTGTTTGTGAAGAAAGTAAAGTAAAATACAAATTGGAAAACGGGAAAGTAACAAAACAATAGGCAATAGGCAATAGGCAAAAATAAAAAAAGCAAAAAATAAAATAAAAAAACTTAGTGCCCTTAGTTGTAAAAAATGGATAATCTAAATAAAATAAAATTCGCAGTAATTGGTCAAGGACATATCGGTAAACGGCATGCCGAAATGGTTCGTAGAAATCCAGAAGCAGAACTTGTTGCTGTATGTGATACTCTCCCATTTGATAAATTAGGATTGACTGATTTAAAAGAAAAATTTTATTCTTCTGCAGAAGAAATGTTAGCGGCTCATCCTAATGTAGAAGTAGTAAACATTTGTACACCAAACGGATTACATGCTAAACACTCTTTATTGGCATTAGATGCAGGCAAAAACGTTGTTTGCGAGAAACCGATGGCTCTTAGTAAAGCAGATTGTGAAGCAATTATTTTCAAAGGAATGCAAGTTCACAAAACAGTTTTTTGTGTAATGCAAAATCGTTTTTCTCCCCCATCTGTTTGGCTAAAAAAAATTGTTGAAGAAAAAATAATTGGAGATGTATACATGGTGCAATTGAATTGCTATTGGAATCGTGATGAACGTTATTATCTGCCGGCCGGACAGGCGGGTAAAAAAGGCGGATGGAAAGGAACTCAAGAATTAGATGGAGGAACCTTGTTTACTCAGTTTTCACATTGGATAGATTTATTGTATTGGATTTTTGGTGACATGAAAGACATTCAAGCAAAGTTCAACGACTTTAATCATAAAAATCTTACTGAATTTGAAGATAGCGGATTTGTAAATTTCAATTTCGTAAATGGAGGAATGGGAAGTATTAATTACTCTACTGCTGTTTGGAATACAAATTTAGAAAGCAGCATCACCATTATTGGAAGCAAAGGAAGTGTTAAAGTTGGCGGACAATACATGGATCAAATTGAACTGTGCAACATTAAAGATTACACGATGCCAAATCTTGACCCCACCAACGAAGCCAATGATTATGGAACTTACAAAGGCTCAGCTAACAATCATCCGCAAGTTATTTCAAATGTTATTGATACTTTAAAAGGAAGAACAACTCTTACAACCAATGCAATGGAAGGATTAAAAGTGGTTGATATTATTGAAAGAATTTATTCATTAAGAAATACAGATAGAAAAAGTTAATTTATAAATTAGGAAAGGTTCTAATTTGAAAATGAAAGCATAAAAATTATAAAAAGCACAGAGAGAAATTATTTTTTATCATAAAAATCTTAATAAACCTGCCTACCGCAGGCAGGTCTGCGTTCCAATAAAAATTGAATTCAAACAACACACGGTCATGATTAATAAGATAAAAAACAAAGAAGCGAAGATTGCAGTTATCGGACTTGGATATGTTGGGTTACCAATTGCTTTGGCATTTGCTAAAAAAGTAAAAGTAATTGGTTTCGATATCAATGAGGAACGTGTGAAAATGATGCAAAACAACATCGATCCTTCACAAGAATTGTCTTCGAAAGATTTTGAAGGTTGCGATATTGAATTTACTGCTTCGATTGATGTTTTGAAGTCAGCGAACTTTTTTATTGTTGCTGTTCCTACTCCAATTGATGAACATAATCTTCCCGATTTAAAACCCTTATTGGGCGCATCTCGTTCTGTTGGAAAAGCTTTAAAGAAAGGCGATTATGTTGTTTATGAATCCACCGTTTATCCAGGTTGTACCGAAGAAGATTGTATTCCTGTTTTAGAAGAAGTATCCGGATTAAAATTTAAAACCGATTTTAAAGTGGGTTATTCTCCCGAAAGAATTAATCCGGGCGATAAAGAGCATACTATCACAAAAATTTTAAAAGTTGTTTCCGGTTGTGATGATGAATCATTAGAATGTATAGCAGAAACATATAAAATAATTGTTGAGCCTGGTGTTTACAAAGCTTCATCTATAAAAGTTGCTGAAGCTGCTAAAATTATTGAGAATACACAACGCGATGTAAACATTGCATTGATGAATGAGTTATCGATTATTTTTAGTCGTATTGGAATTAATACTTACGATGTATTAGAAGCAGCTGGAACAAAATGGAATTTCTTAAAATTCTCTCCAGGATTGGTTGGCGGACATTGCATTGGTGTTGACCCCTACTATTTAACTTACAAAGCAGAAGAATTAGGATATCACGCAAGAGTAATTAACTCCGGTCGCTATGTGAACGATTCAATGGGATTTTATGTTGCTAAGCAAACAGTAAAGAAAATCATTGCTGCCAAAAAGAATTTAACTGAATCCCGTGTATTAGTTATGGGAGCAACTTTTAAAGAAAACGTTAGCGATGTTCGTAATTCAAAAGTTTCAGATGTAATCAAAGAATTTAAATCCTTTGGAGTAAAAGTGGATGTTATTGACCCACATGCCGAATCGGATGAACTAAAACATGAATATGGTTTTGAATTAGTAAAAACTATCGGCAAAGGATACGATGCTGTTGTTGTTGCTGTAAATCATAAGGAATATTTGGATTATGATGAAGCATATTATAAATCAATTCTTTCCGATGGTGGAATATTAGTAGATGTAAAAGGAATTTTAAAAGGAAAAATTAAAAACTTAACCTACTGGAGCCTTTAGGATAAGGATAACTAATCAAAACTAACATGCCTGCGGTAGGCAGGTTTACGAATCTGGATGTGAAAAATTATTCCAGAATTAACATAAGAACTATTCAATTAAAAATAGTATGCACAAATAAAAAATTAAATGAAAAAAATTCTAATTACTGGAGGAGCAGGATTTATAGGTTCACACGTTGTTCGATTATTTGTAAATAAATATCCCAACTACCAAATAGTAAAT
>JAYVZC010000214.1:0-9540 GCA_043783695.1 Bacteroidota bacterium | reverse complement strand
ATTTCGTAAATGGTTTGTAAAAGCACGCCCAATTTTCCATCGGGGAAACCTTTGCGTTGAAACCATTCCAGATAAGAAACGGGGAGATCACATAAAATAGTGTCCTTGAATCTGCCAAAAGGCATTTTCATTGTTACCAGCTGCAACAACAGTTGCGAATCGGGTTGATTTTCTATTTGCTGCATGCTGCTTTTTTGTAATCTGCTTTTACAAACGGATTGTCAAACACCTGAAATGTGATATAAGGAGCTCCAAACAATTTACAATATCTATCGTGATTTTTTTCTTCTGCTTTTTGCAATGCCAAAACAAATGTTCTGGATTTATACAATTCAGGCATTTTTGCACAAATAGAAGCATAGGCAAACAATAGATTTTCGTTGACACTTTGTTCTATTATGAATGGTGCTAATAAACTCGCAGCAAATTTGTAATCTTTAAAACGAGTAAAAACATAAGCCAGTTTCAAATTGTTTTGCCAAGATGATTCTTTGATATTATAAAATTGTTTTATCTTTTCGATGCAGGCTTGTGTTACCAATTCACTGTTTTCAGCCGAATCCATCGCTTCAATAATTTTAAATTGCCACTCGATGTTTAAGGCATCCACATATTTTTTAGGAACATCTGTTTTATACATTTCATCAATGCGTTTTTGCATTTCGTTTTGCACTTTTCCATCACCAATGGTGCTATCCAGTTTAACTGCACAGAAAATATTGTTAAACATAATATAGTTGTTCGCAGGATCCAGTGTTGCCAGTTTTTTCATCTCCACATAATCTTCATCACTTGCAACATTGTTGTTTGCCATATATTTCAATACCACTTGGTTGTTCAGTAACCCTGAGTTTTTTACATCATAAGCAATGTTCATTTTGCTAGAAGCTTCATCCGAATATTTTTGAAGACGCATTTGTTTTCCGATGTAATATTGAATTTTCAAACACTGTTTCAAGTCATTTTTTTTCATTGACTGATTGAACTTACTAACAGAAAATTTTTCTTCTTTATTTCCTGTAATATCATAGGTTACATCCATAATGATTTGCGCAAAACGCTCTTTGCCCAATATAGGCTCAAGTTCAGAAGAAAGTTCTTTTGTATTTATTGTTGAAATAGCTTTTTCTTTGCTCATTTTAGCCAAATAATCGTACTTGCCATCTTCGGTTTCCATTTGAAAAAGGTTCCAGGAGTCTGTCGTTTTCACATTCGTAACGACTCCTTCTTTTTGCATTTTAGATAATGCTTTTACAATACTTTCAGCACGTTTTTTTTGTAATTTTTCGTTTGATTTTGCATCACCTTCAATGGAAGAATAAGCAGTAATATACAAACCTTCGATAAGAAAATCAGGTTCTTGTAAAGCAGTAAGGAATGGTTCCATATCTGTTTCTTTGTAATCCGATTTGTTTTTTTCAAACGGAACAGTAAAAGTCAATAATGTAGATTCTGATTTTGGTTCAAAAGGTGGTTTGAAATAAGCCGCACTATCAGGAATTAACAGCATACTTAATGGCGAATTTGATTCCTGATCTCCTTGTTCGACCTTAGATGGAATAATTGTTTTGCATAGTTTTCCATCCTGAATGATCAATAAATTCAACTCATACGGACCTGTTATTTTTTTAGGAAGTTCACCTAACATCACATCCAGCTTTGTTGCTTTTACAACTCTATTTCCTTTTTTTACAGCCTTCACTCTGTTTTTACTGTAAAGTTTGCTCATTGTTACCGTTTTCAAAAGCACACCTTTTGAAATAAGGTTGTTGTCTAAAATATTGTAATCCGGATTATCATATTGTGCGCGCTGAACAATATCAACAGCTAACCCATCGCCCGATTTTCGAATAAATTTTGAAAGTGCTTTTAAATTGGCGTATTTGATATAGATTTTTCCATTCTCAACATACAATCCCGCAGCTAATCCGTCCCAATCTTTAAATTTTTTACAGGCATTGCAACTTCTGTCTTCCGGCTCTTTTATTTTTTTAGTTTTAGAAGAGTAGGGCACTGCCAATTGTTTTTTCTTGTCGGCACCACTATTAAAAGTATTGAAACTTCCAAATACGATTGATATGTATGCCTTCTTTCCGCTTTCGTCAATGGTAACAGAAGGACTAGCATAAATCCAATCAGTATTTTTGATTACACTTTGATTTTGTTTACCAACTCTCCACTTGTAAAAAGCAGCATCGGCTAACTCTTGTGGTGACATAGAAGATTTTCCTTTTACAATACTTGTAGAAAGAACAAGTTCTTGTGTTTTATTTGTTCCGCCAACAGCGATAACACGCTTTTGAGTGGTTTTGTACTTTCCTTTACTATTAGTTAATTCTGCTTTTCCATTTTTTGCCATGTCGGCACTTTGAATAGCTGCTGCTTGAGCTAGAATTGGATTGTATTCAACAGAATCCAGTTTGTTTTCAATTCTCACTTTGTTCAAAACTCTCACCAAAGCTATTTCAGCCTCTTTGGTATTAAAATCAACTGGAGAAACTGCTGGTTTAGAGCCTTTTTTCTGTGCAAAACCACCAATAGCAGTAAAAATGATAAATAAAATAAGCGTAGTTCTTTTAATCATAATCGTTTAATTTGGGGATGATAATTTGTTGATATTGCGTTTTAATATTCAAGCACAATAAAAACTTTTTTATTAGGTTTGTACTGCTTCATAAAGAAGCCGACAGACCTTTGACAAATATATTTTTTTGAGAGCTAGAGGATACATTTATTAATCAACATTTTATGAACAAAATATTAGTTGCCAATAGAGGAGAGATCGCACTACGTGTAATGCGTTCATGCAGGGAAATGGGTATAAAAACTGTTGCTGTTTATTCCGAAGCAGATAGAAATGCACCTTTTGTGAAATATGCTGATGAAGCAGTTTGTATTGGTCCTCCGCCATCTAACCAATCGTATTTATTGGGCGATAAGATCATTGAAGTCTGTAAACAACTGAAAGTAGAAGGCATTCATCCGGGATATGGTTTTCTTTCCGAAAATGCTGAATTTGCTACAAAAGTTAAAAAAGCCGGAATCACTTTTATTGGTCCTTCACCGGAAGCGATGAACATGATGGGCGATAAACTATCTGCGAAAGCGGCAGTAAAAAAATATAAAATTCCAATGGTTCCTGGTTCAGAAGGAGCAATTACAAGTATTGAAGAAGGAAAAAAGGTAGCATTGGCAACCGGATTTCCTTTATTAGTAAAAGCAAGCGCTGGTGGTGGTGGAAAAGGAATGCGCATCGTAGAAAATATTGAAGAGTTTGAAGAGCAAATGAAATTGGCTGTAAGCGAAGCTACTTCTGCCTTTGGCGATGGTTCTGTTTTTATAGAAAAATATGTTGCAGGTCCGCGTCACATCGAAATTCAAATTTTAGGAGACACACATGGTAACATTGTTTATTTGTTTGAACGAGAATGTTCCATTCAAAGACGCCACCAGAAAGTGATTGAAGAAGCACCGTCTTCTGTTTTAACTCCTGAAATTCGCAAAGCAATGGGCGAATGTGCAGTGAATGTTGGTAAAGCATGTGATTATGTAGGAGCAGGAACAGTTGAATTTTTGCTCGATGAAAATAAAAATTTCTATTTCTTAGAAATGAATACCCGCTTGCAAGTAGAACATCCTGTAACGGAGATGATCACCGGACTTGATCTTGTGAAAGAACAAATTAAAGTTGCAAGAGGAGAAAAATTATCCTTTAAACAAGAAGATCTGAAAATAATAGGACATAGTGTTGAAGTACGCGTGTATGCTGAAGATCCATGCAATAATTTTTTACCTGATATTGGGAAATTATTAACCTATAAACGTCCTCAAGGGCTAGGAGTACGTGTGGATGATGGTTTTGAAGAAGGAATGGACATCCCAATTTACTACGATCCAATGATTGCAAAATTGGTAACCTTCGGAAAAGACAGAGAAGAGGCCATCAATCGTATGATTCGTGCTATTGACGATTATCAGATAGTTGGTGTTGAAACAACCCTTAGTTTTTGTAAATTTGTATTGAAGCACAAAGCATTTACTTCAGGTAATTTTGACACGCATTTTATCAAAAATCATTTTTCTCCGGAAATGCTTAGCGAAACAAAAGAAGACGAAGCAATTGTTGCAGCTTTGTTTGGAGCAAAGTTGATGAGTTCGGCCAAAGCGACTACTCAAAAGCCAGAAGATGGAAAAAATGTTTCGAAATGGAAAACCAATAGATAAGATTACGGAGACTATCCCCCTCTCCGAGGGGGCAGGGGGAGGACAAGAGGATTTATAATTTCGGAGCGTGTCCCCCTCACTGAGGGGGCAGGGGGAGGAAAAGAGGATGCTAATTTCGGAGCGTCACACTGAGCATTCTACGTTGAAGCAGACATTATCGAAGTGTTGTTAATCAAGGACGGATGAGGAGTTAATAAATATTTTCACATTACAAGCAACTTTTACATAATCAACTCGTTATAGTATCAAACAAAGCCTAATGGCAACTAGAATTATTATATTCTCTTTCTTCTTTATCATCCCCTTTATCGGGATGGCTCAGAATACTTCATCCGCCAGAACAATAGCTCCCGACAAAAAAGGAACATTAGTGGAAACCGTTTATTACGATGGTGATACTATCCCTTACGGAAAATTACCAATTGTAACTTGCAGTGCTGATAGAGTTTTTAAAAACTACCGACAAAAAGCCTCTTGGGACAGATTAAAATACAACGTGAAAAAGGTTTATCCTTATGCGATTTTAGCATCTGCTAAACTGAAAGAATATGATAGAGTATTAGCAACCATTCCATCAGAAGGCGGCAAAAAAGCTTTTATGAAGGAAGCTGAAAAGCAATTAAAAGCACAGTTTGGCGATGAGTTAACAAACTTAACTGTTACACAAGGGAGAATCTTAATAAAACTAATCGATAGAGAAACCGGAAAAACAACTTACGATATTGTAAAATGTATGAGAGGTTCATTCTCAGCAGCAATGTGGCAAGGTGTTGCAATAGTATTCAATTCAAGTTTAAAAGCTGATTATAATGCGGAGGGCGATGAAAAAAATATTGAAGCAGCTATTCGATTGATTGAAGATGGACAGTTTTGATGCGTGTTACCAAACGTATCGTCACACCGAGCATTCTGCGTTGAAGCAGACACTATCGAAGTGCTTCGTACGATAACCATCAATCAACCTCTACTGAAAATTAGAGGTTTTTTTGTGCCAATAAATTGCTATGTTTGTTAAAAAGACATTATAATATGCTACACTACCAAACAAAAGGTAATTGTTAAACAAAAATATGAAAACAAAGCTAAATCAAAAAATAAGAGTTGGCGTAGAAACTATTAGCGGCATAAAACGAATGTTTACACTAAAATATAAATTGAGAGTTGAAAAATATTATCAGCACAATTAATTAATGTTATTAAGTTGTGGCTTGCATAATTTTAGAGTAAAATACAGAAATCAAACACTAATAAATTTACTTATATAAGGTCTAATAAAAAATAGTCCTTCCCTTAAAAAAGTTGTCTATTTCAAAAAGGTTCAGTACATTTAATAAATATTTTTTGGCTAAAACACTTTTGTGCAAGTAATACCGAAAGCATATATATAAGAGTCTTAGCTAAAACCGATTATGGACAAGTTTAGAAAACGACAATTAGACAACGGATAGACAGATGAACCAAATATTTTTTTGCGACACTTTTTTTGAAAAGAAAATAAAAAATAGTGGAGACCAGTGACCACTATAAAAACAGGGCGACACCGAAAAGCCAAATGAGTAGGATAATAATAATTATTCAAAATAAAATGAAAGCATTTAAAAAAAATAATGTATTGAGAACACTTCTTTTTATTGTTGCATTTTTGGGTTCTACATTTTACTTTTCATCCTGTAAAAAAGACCCTTGCAAAGGTGTGACTTGTCAAAATGGAGGGACTTCTGTTTCATCAGGAAATAATTGCACTTGTACTTGTCCCACAGGTTATGAGGGGCAATTTTGCGAAACAAAAATTCCTTTTCAAGGACCCAAAAATTCGAGCTTTGAATTAGCGGGTGGTACATCTGGTGCGGCAAATTGGTATGGATATCCTTTAAATCTTCGAAAAACCGGGACTGGTTTTTTACCAAGTCAGGGTGTTTATTTTGCCCAGACAGTTTCTACCGGCACCTCAACTTTTTATCAGGACGGAGTTGATCTGACCCATTCATCTACTATGACATTTGACTATACTTTTACCTATTCCGTAGTAGGTTCAAGCAATGTAGTTTGTACATTTCAAGTATTATTTACATCAAGTGGAACAACAACATTATTTCAACAAACTATTGATAGCACAAGTACACTACCAATCCAAACATTAAACCAAACTATCAACTTGCCTTCCACAACCAGCCCAGGAAGATTAACGTTTAATGCAATTACGAGTCCTAGTACCGGTAATCCTGTATTTACGATTTTAGAAATAGATAATATTAGAGTGAATTAATTATCGTAACACAATGGGTGCAAGATTATGCGTGTAATCCGACTTCTGTGTTTTACGAACCGCATGTAATCAGACTTTTTACAACATATAAATTTTTCATTAACGTTTGAAACTATTGTTAAATTTGTAAACAGGACAGAAAGAAAAACCTGCCCAACACCACTGGTAGTAGTCACTCTTGTCATACTTGTCATTGCGTTAACCCAGTAGAAATATACTAGCTACGGTTATATATTTTGAAAATGTGCGTATCTTTTGAAAAGGTTTAAAACAATTGATAAAAAAGGATTTATTCAGTTAGTGAGATAGAAGTGAATTCAAGTTTAGACGTCAATGGTAGGAACGAAGCAATCTTTCCATAATTTTAAGTATTGTTCTCATCGTGAGAGATTGCCACATCCCGCGAAGGCGCGGGGCTCCCGAATCAAATCGGGACAGGTCGCAATGACGTTCTGAAATAAAAAAGAGCTCCGTAAAAACGAAACTCTTTAATTTGAAATCTGAAATCTGAAATTTTTTTACACCATTTCCTTTTTCTTAAAGCCATCAGCCACAATTAAATCTTTAGTGCCGTGTCCCCAAGAATAAAAACCTTGTCCGGATTTAATTCCTAAATGCCCTGCAGTTACCATGTTTACTAGCAATGGACAAGGAGCATATTTTGGATTTCCGTAACCATCTTGTAAAACTTTTAGGATAGAAAGACAAACATCCAAGCCAATAAAATCCGCTAACTGCAATGGACCCATTGGATGCGCCATTCCTAGTTTCATAACGGTATCAATTTCTTCAACACCTGCAGTGCCTTCATGAAGCGTGATGATGGCTTCATTAATCATTGGCATTAATATTTTGTTGGCAACAAAGCCAGGATAATCGTTTACTTCGGTTGGAACTTTATTTAATTTTTTAGATGTTTCCATGATCAAAGAAGTAACAGCATCGGAAGTAGAGTAGCCTCTAATCACCTCAACCAGCTTCATTACAGGAACAGGATTCATAAAATGCATTCCAATTACTTTATCAGCACGTTTTGTAACGGCTCCAATTTTAGTGATAGATATAGAAGAAGTATTACTTGCCAAAATGGTATTTGGAGGACAAATTTTATCCAGTTCTCTAAAGATGTTTAATTTGATTTCTACATTTTCGGTAGCTGCTTCCACAACTAAATCAGCGCTTTTAACACCATCCGCCATCACCGTGAATGTTGTAATGTTTTTTAATGTGTTTGTTTTATCAGCTTCAGTAATAGTTCCTTTAGCAACAATTCTGTCTAAGTTTTTAGCGATAGTTGCCATTGCTTTGTCTAAAGCAGGTTGTGAAATATCTATCAATGCTACATTGTAGCCAAATTGTGCAAAGGTGTGAGCAATTCCGTTGCCCATTGTTCCTGATCCTATTACTGCTATATTTTTCATGTACGGATAACGAATTAAAACGAATTTTACGAATAATTATGTGATAAAAATAATCAAAATTTTAATGAAACACTTAGAATTTGAAATCTGAAATTTGGAATTATTTTCCTCTACCCTGAATAACGATAAGCGCAGTATAAATCAGAATCTTCACATCAACTGCCAACGACATATTTTCAATATAAATGATATCGTATTTTAAACGCTGCACCATTTCATCCACATTTTCAGCATAACCATATTTTACTTGTCCCCAAGATGTAATTCCCGGGCGGACTTTATGCAAATGTTTGTAGTGTGGAGCTTTTAAAACAATTTGATCAATAAAGAATTGTCGTTCCGGTCGAGGGCCAACAATGCTCATCTCACCAATTAAAACGTTGTAGAATTGAGGTATTTCATCCAAACGCACTTTTCTAAGGAAACGACCTAATGGAGTAATTCTTGGATCTTGTTTGCTGGAAAGTGCAGGGCCGGTTTTTTCTGCATCCACACTCATGGAGCGGAATTTATGAATAAAGAATGGTTTTCCGTGCCAGCCAATGCGTTCGTGACTATAAAAAATGGGACCTTTTGAAGTCAGTTTAACTGCTATTGCTACAATAATATAAACCCAACTGAAAAGGGTCAATACAATTAAAGAAACCGTAATATCCATAATACGTTTTAAGGATTGTTCCCAAGTCGGCATTATTTCACGGGAGATCTCAATCAATGGTGCTCCAAATATGGAAGTCATTTTTACAGAGCCAGAAAGAATATCGTACATATCGGGAATCACTTTTATGATGAGTCCACGATAATCCAATTCATTTACAATTTTACCAATATTTTCGTGTTCGAAAGATTCTATGGCAATGATGACTTCTTCTATTTTATGGTCAGATATAATATTCTTTAAATCAGATAGTTCACCAAGATGAGGTAAAGTTTTTTTTAGCTCTTTAGAGAAGCCATTTTTATTATCGATGTGTACAAAACCAACAAACTTATTTCCAGAGGATTTTGATTGACTTTCCATCTCTGTAAAGAGCTTTAAAGCGTTTTCATTACTTCCAACCAACAGTGTATTGAAGCCCATTATTCTATTATGAATGCGATAGTTGGTAATGCTGGAAAGGATAACTCTAAAAAAGGCCGTAAAGCCAAAGTGCAGCAGGAAAAGTGTTATGATACTTTGATAATAATTCTTATAAGAACCAACTTGATCATCGAGCAATAGCGCAAAAAAGATAATTAACACACCAATGATAGAAAGCAAAAATGTTTGCCCTATTTCTTTTAAACGGGATTTACGATAAATTTCTTTGTAAGCCCCGGTAAGGTAATACATCAAAACCCAGAAAATAGGAATGGCCAATAATCCCCAATAGTATTGTTGGTCATAAACAAGTGGAACGGGTTTTCCAAATTTTGCCGTTTCGATATAAATTTTCCGGAAGGAGAAAAACAGAGCCCAAGCCAGCATAGCAGCTGAAATATCGGCAATAAGATATTTGGTAACTTGTAGCTTTTTATTCATAAAACTTTTCCTTTGAAGCAATCGTCTTCTATTTTAATAAACAAGTTTTATGTTGTCGAGCAGTATTGTAGCGCTGTCGGTTGAAGTATTGTTAATCATCCCCCATA
>JAYVZC010000213.1:0-9550 GCA_043783695.1 Bacteroidota bacterium | reverse complement strand
AGGGAAAAAGAGACCACGAAAACCAAAGCCATTTTTTCTTTCACACATAAAAGCCTCGCATTTGATGGCTTGAAAAAATGGCAGTTCGCTCTTTTCGTGGACGCCAACCGCACCGGTACTAATGCTTTTTGTACCCAAATAAATTTAATTCAGCACAGTTAATATTGGTTCAGAAGAAACATTCGATTGATTTTTTGCATTTTCAACTTGTTGATTATATGCTTGTGTCAACGCTTCGTCAACACCAATTGCTTTACTATCGAAAAAGCTAACCGTAATATTTCTATTTGGAGAATATGCTGATGGTGTCTTTTCTGGAGTCGTTGTTCTTTTGTAAGGACGCATTGGGTCGTCTCTGTCTTGAGTTCTTTGAGATCTTGTTCCATCGCCTGCTCCATCTCCTCCACCTTCTAACCCACTAGGATCAGCATAGTAAATAGGGTTATCATTAAAAGCAGAGTATTGACTTTGCCAAGGATAAGAAATAGGATCAATATTCCATCTTCTACCCAACCTAGTATCATACTCCCAATATTCGGCAGAAGTATTTGCACCTTCAATGTTAGAGATCTCGTCATCCTTCTCTTGTCCGTTAAACCCGTATCGGTAAGGGTTAATAAATATAAAAAAATACCAAATCCTATATACCTTATAAGTATTCTAAATACTGGCACTTCAAAGAACTATGCTGATGTTTTTGTCTTTGATAAAAATAGATTAAATGTTCGATATACGCAAATAAAAAAGCCTCTGATTTCTCAGAAGCTTTAAGGTTTTAACACAATAAAATTCTCTTAATATTCTTTAACTAAAGTTTCTAAAGGGATATGTAATTGTTCGTTTAGTTTGCGAATCATATTGAGATTTAGTTTTCTGGTGCTATGAAAGATAGCACTTACTCTACTCTTATAACCAAGTATTTTTGCTAAGTCTTGATTCGTTAATCCTTGTTGTTCCATTCTATATTTTATTGCTTCTAGTGGGTTAGGAACTTCAATAACATAGTGTTTGTTTTCATAATCTTGAATTAACAAAGACAATACATCTGCTTCATTACTTTCTTTTGTTCCACTTTTTGCAGAAAAAATTTCTTCAAATCTTTCTAAAGATGCGTGGTAATCTTTTTTTGTTTTAATGATTTTTAATTCCATGACCGATTTATTTTACAATTTTAAACTACCTTTTCTAAATTCTTTATTTTTTATTCTTTTCCTTTTCTTTCTTTTTCTTATACATATCTACCGTTTCAGAATCAACCTTATCATATTCGGCATGAGTACCAATAAACTTTATAAAAGCCCAACCTTTAAGATAATTGAATTCAACAATCAACCTGTAATCACTGCCGTTCACTTCAAAAATAGCTCTATCGTTTTTTATGGTTCTGGCCTTTGTATAATCCTTAACTATGTCGCTGGGCTTTTTCCAAGTCTTTTCTAAAACGTCATGATACCACTTTTCTAAGGTACTCTTGCAGTCTGGGTGCTTAGTGTAATAGTCAACTAAACTTCCTTTATTATGTATGTTCATCTCATGTACTGTTAACTTATACTACAAAGGTACATTAAAAGTTACCAATTTGGTAACTTTTTTACAAATATTTATTTTTATCCTAACGGATGCCACTTGTTTATTTTTTTACGTTGTTCATTGATGTCGGTTCTTCTATACTGCTCAGTAGAGCTAGGCCATTTATGACCAGCAAATAATTGTACATTCTCCAACGGTTCTTTAGAAACATTCAATAAGTTAGAAATTACACTTTGTCGAATGGTAGATGGATTAAGGTTTCTATCGAGAAACAAACCTTTCAATGGTTCAACCATTCTGTTGATTCCATCCACCGTATCAACTACTCCACGCTGAGTAATTAGTAAATATTTTGATTCACCTTTCAATAGATTTTTTCTTGATGTATCCAGATTACATCAAGTTGATAGCAAACATAAAAGATTGCACTCATTTTAATCATATGGTGAGCTATTCTAGTAGGCCAATGACTAACACTGACTTTACCTTTATTTCAAAAGGATTTTATGAGTATTATGTTGCTGTGAAACTTTTGAAGGAATATGCAGATAAAAACTTCTCTAAGTATAGCAAAGATTATAGCCTCACAGGATTAAAGTACTTTTAATTTTAGGAAAACAAAAAACACCAGCCTAAGCCAGTGTTCTTAATCATTTTAACTATTCACAAAATCTATTATTTCTAAATTTAGAAAACCTTCAAAATTGATTGGATTTCCTATTGCACTGGAATGTCTGTAAATACGCCACTTGTTACAACGGTACTACTTGCATTAAAGGAATAAGTCCCTGAAATTTTTCCTCCTGAAATTGATGAAATAGTAATTGTTCCGCTAGTTGCAGCATGCATACTATTACTTGCATCCCAATAATTTGCCATTACGTAGGTGCCAATTGTATAAGTTCCTGCAACTTGTGCATTACTTACTACTAACTGCATTTTTTGTTGAGTTCCTGTAAATGCATTGATATACCCGCATGGACGAGTGTTAGTGTAGCGTGGCAGGCGCGAGTTTCCAACTCGTGACAATTATAAAACGGCATTTTGCCGTAATAAGAAAAGGATTTGTGATAAAAAATATTTTACTAAAAAGGTAAAGTATTTATTTTTATTTAATCCAACTAGTTTCAGGATCTTTAGAAGTATTTAAAACTGCACGAATATAAACGTTGTTTAATTTTTCATCGATAGTGAAGTGAATCATAACCGGAAATTTTTTAAGTGGTAAGCAACGGACGTTAGCGTATCGAGTTTGAAAGAAAGGGTTTTTTTGAAGGGTTAAAAAATAATCATTGAGTTCGTTGTCAAACTTTTTGGATATCCCTTTTGGCGAGTATCATAATAGTTAATAATTTTTTGAATATCCTTAATAGCCGAAGGCAAGACAATAGTATTAAACGCCATTCGATTATTTTTTAAATTTTAATTTTTTGCGCGCTTCTTTCCAAGTTATACCTTCGTTTAGTTTTTCTTTCTTTATTCTATCCAATACAATTTTTTTGTGCCATTCAGGAACAACAAAGTCGTCTTGTTCCTGAATCAAGGATACTAATTTTTCTTGTTGCGTTTTTGGTAGTTGTTTAATCAAATCAATAATTTGATTAAACGAAAGCGGTATATTTATATTGGCAGATGTAGACATGATTAATGAGATAGTTGTTAAACATTCCAAGTTAAGGGTTAAGCAAAGTTAAGGGTTATTTTAATAGAATAGTTATTCTAATCAAAATTTTCTCAGAAGAAAAAGTAGAAATTATTACCCTGAAGTGGTATTAAAGGTAAATAAGCTCATAATAAAATTGTAATCGTTAAATTAAAATTGATAAAATGAAAAACTCTCCCGAGTCCTCGGGAGAGTTTTTGTGAATTACTTTTATTATCGCAAAGTAATATTATAAACATTTCCGTTGATAGTAACTGTTGCCTGATCATCGCAAGCGCCAGTTCCAAAATCAACATAACGTGTTGGTTTGCCCGATGGTGTTAAAGTTAATGAACCACTTACAAAATGACGACAACCAATTTCTTTTCTCAACGCACTTGTTATTGCCATATTGAAAGATACACCAGCTGCATTTGTTCCGTTTGCTGAACCCGTAATCAAATAAACATCATCACTCCAGATGGGAGTTAATTCTCCTACAATCCACTCACGAGTGCGTGTTGATGTCCAAGTGATTGTTCCTCCACCACTAGCTTTTATAATTTGTCCGTTTACTACAATTGAATAAGATAAATTACCGGAAGAATTATGACCATTATTGGTTACAGTTTTTGTTCCTAATATTTGATTATCGTTTACATAATAGTTTGTAAATGTAATAGTATGAGTTGATGCTGAATCGCGGTATCGACCGGTATAAGATACGTTTATTTTACCTCTGCGATTTCTTCCATCTCCACACAAACAGTTTGTAGCACCAAAATCAATTGTTAATATTCTAGGACTAACTGTTGTATCGTTGGTAATAACAGCACAAGTACTCAATGCTGATTTTTCTTCAGAAATGTTTGTGATAAAGTAAGAAGATAAACTTCCGGTTGATGCTTCATCAGCAATATTGTTTACATCATTATATGTTCCTTCGGCTAAAGCATTATCTGATGCAGAAGATGTATCGGTATCTTTTTCCTCATCTTTATTTTTTCGGCAAGAAGTAAAAATCATACCCATAGCAGCTACTACCATAAAGTATTTAAATGTGTTTTTAGTTTTCATTTGTTTATAGTTTTAAATAGTTTTTTTATTTTTATTTGCATCTATGACGAGCGAAAAAAACAAAAGTTTAGTGGAGGGATAAAAAAAACTATAAATAGAGGCGAATCTCTTTATTTGTGGGGTAAAAAAATAATTGCTGAATTGTTGATTTGGAGAAATAGTGAATTGGAGAAGGAGTAAATGGAGAATTGTTGATTTGGAGAAATGGAGAAGGAGTAAATGGGGGAGTCTGTAATAATTATATAATTTTTTTAATTCTCCAATTCACTATTTCTCTAATTTTTTAATTCTCCAATTCTCTAATTTTTTAAATTGCAGGTAAAACTTTTCCTTTTGCTTCTCCAAAGCCAACTCGAACTCCATTTTTCTGGCAATAGCCACGCATAATTACTGTGTCGTTATCATTAATGAATTTACGTTCAGTTCCATCTTTTAATTTAATAGGCTTAGTTCCTCTCCAGGAAATTTCCATCATAGAACCAAACGAATCGGGTGTAGGACCGCTAATTGTTCCTGATGCCATAATATCTCCCACATTAATATTACAACCATTTACTGTATGATGTGCCAACTGTTGTTCCATTGTCCAATACATAAATTTATAGTTGGAATGGCAAACTTGATTCTCTTCTCCTTTTTCAGGAACAATAAATACATCTATATTGATGTCGATATTTTTATCTCCGCTATATTCTAAATACGGTAAAACTTTTGGTTCTTGTTTATATCCCGGTACACGGAAAGGCTCCAAGGCATCCATAGTAACCACCCAAGGAGAAACGGTAGAAGCAAAATTCTTTGAAAGGAATGGTCCTAACGGAACATATTCCCAAGTTTGAATATCGCGTGCACTCCAATCGTTAAACAAAACCATTCCAAAAATATGTTCATCGGCAGTTGCTGTTGTTACACTTTCTCCGAGCTTTGTTCCTTTGCTAATAATAAATGCTGTTTCTAATTCAAAATCCAATAAACGACATGGTCCAAATACAGGTTGTTGTTCTTCTGCTGGTTTTCCAACCATTTCTGCTGGAAGACTTTGTCCTTTCGGACGATGAAAATCTGTTCCTGAAATTATGATAGAAGAAGAACGACCATGATATCCAACAGGAATATGTTTCCAGTTCGACATCAAAGCATTTTTAGGATCACGAATCATAGTGCCAATATTGGTGGCATGATCGATGCTTGAATAAAAATCGGTGTAGTCGCCAATTCTCACTGGTAATTGCATTTGGACATTGCTTATCGATTGAAATACTTTTGCTCTGGCTTCTTTGTTGTCGCGTAAATCAGGACAATTTTCATTCAATAAATTGGAGATGCATTCTCTTACGGAGCTGGTAGTTGATTTACCCAATGCAATAAAATCATTCAAATATTGGTTAGTAAAGATGGAGTTATCAATTTTTAATTTATCCAAAAACCCTAGCTTGTTTAAAATGGCTAAGTCTAACACTTGGTCGCCTATGGCAACTCCAATACGGGGACTAGAACTTTGCGTTTTGAAAATTCCAAAGGGTAAATTTTGTATCGGGAAATCGCTGTTAGGTTCAACTTCTATCCAGGATTTTAATGATGGGTCGTTAGCTTTTATCATAGTATTGAATTGAGAGAAACAAAAATAGGGATTTTAGTTCGAATTCAAACTTACTATAATTAATAGATGCCAGAGGCATCAGAGGTTTATAAAAATACAATATGCATGATATTCTGCGACCCCGGCTGGGGTCGAACAACATTACGATTAACCATTAGCTATAAACCTTAGAATCCCCTGGATTCCTTTGTCTGTATCTTTTGTTTACTTTTACGTTATAAGAATAAAATAAAAATGATGCCGAAGTGGATTGCTGGAAAACAAAATGGAAGAACTGTTAGAGTTCAATACAACTTGCCAATTAAATTTAAACTATAACCTGTATCTTTTTTAAAAGAATATGTTATAAGTACAGAAATGCAGTAAATGCTATATGATTGAAACATCAAAATATCATGCAACACAAACCGACTTAGCCTCTGAACAGGCTATAGTGGAGGCTGCCAAAAAGGATCCTTCAAAGTTTGCAGGCTTGTATGATAAGTATTATGAACAGATTTTTAGATACATCTATCAACGTGTGGATGATAAAGAACAAGCATTTGATGCCACACAACAGGTTTTTATTAAAGCATTGGAAAGTTTGCATAAATATGAGTTTAGAGGAGTGCCTTTTGCTTCTTGGTTGTACCGAATAGCATCCAGCGAAGTAAACAATGTGTACAGAGCACAAAAACAAAGAACTGTAAACATTGATTCGGTTGGAGTTTATGGAGTGATGGAGGAAATGGAAGAAACCAAAATTGATAAGTACCACGATAAAATTGTGGAGATTATTGGACAAGAACTTCCGGAAGATGAATTACAATTGATAGAGATGCGCTTTTTTGAAAAACGTTCTTTTAAAGAAATAGGAGAAATTTTGAATGTAACGGAGAATAATGCTAAGGTAAAGACTTACAGGATTCTTGAGAAGCTTAAGAAGATAATTAAGTGATACAGATAACGAATCAAAACGAATATTACGAATAGTAAAGTATAGATAATGAAACAAAAACAAATATTGTAGATAGTTTAAAGTATAGATTCGAAAAATTCGCAAAGATTCGTTATCCGTACAAAATTGAAAATTTTAAAATATTGAATATATAATTACTCAAATGAAAAGGAAAATTAACATAAACCGCCCAGAAATCAGCTCAGCAGAAATAGCCAAGCGTAAGAATTTTGATTCGGTTTTAAAACAAGCTAAACCAATGGGAGCAAAACCAATGATTAAAAAGTTTTGGTTTTTATCCAGTGTGGTAGCTGTTACGATAGCTGTTATTACAACGGTTGTGCTGGTGAATCAGAATAAAACGACAGAGAACAATCAGCCACTTGTAGCAAATAAAATAAGTAATAGCGATAGTTTAGCATTGCAAGTATTTTACAAAGAGCAAGAAGCAAAACCATGTATCAATCCTCCATTAGAAGGTCTGAATGTTGACTACACCTCTTATAAAGTAATAGCAGAAAAAGGAGCAACACTTGATTTTAAAACAGGTTCAAAAATTACCATTCCTAAAAATGCTTTTACAGATGAAAAAGGAAATGTATTAAAAGGAGAAATAGAATTGCGTTACAGAGAATTTCATGATGCAGCCGACTTTTTTGTCTCAGGTGTTCCAATGACGTATGATAGTGCAGGAGTAAGATATCAATTTGAATCAGCTGGAATGATGGAAATTTTAGCTTATCAAAATGGAAAAAAAGTAAATGTAGCACCGAAAAAAGAAATTGCGATAGAAATGGCTTCTAACGCTAGCGATACTCGATTCAATTTGTACAAGTTAGATACAATGGCCAATAACTGGAGCTGTTTAGGAAAAGATAAGGTGGTTGTAAAATCTGAAGGAACTAAAGAGGCAGCAACAAATACAACTCCTGTAGATGTTGAAAAAATTCAAAAGGCTCCAGAATATGTTGCGCTTGAAACTAAGAAAGTTGAAATTAAAAAAGAAAAAGAAATTCAAATGGCTGCATTGCCAAAGTCTGCCCCTGAGCCAATAAAGCCCACACAGGTGAAAAAAGGAAAGTATACTTTTAATTTAGAAGTGGATGCAAATGAGTTTCCTGAATTGTCGGTTTATAAAGGTTTATTATTTGAGGTCGGTGATGAGAATAAAAATTTCAATAAATCGATGTATGAGATTACATGGGATGAAGCAACTATTAAAGAAGGAAGTAAAAACGGGGAGAAATATAATTTGACTTTAAAAAAAGGATTGAAGAAATATGATTTAGTAGTATATCCGGTTTTTGAAGGAAAAAATTATGAAACAGCAATGAAAACATTTCAGGAAAAATTTACTAAATACAAAAAAACATTGGATGTTCGAATTGCAGAAGAAAAAAGAGTAGAAGAAGTGTATCAAGCGAAGATTACTGAATGGCAAAGAAAACAAGCGGAGTTGGTTCGTGCGTATGAACAAAAACAAGTTGAAGCATACAAACAAATGGAGACCAATCAAAAAGTAATGCGCATGTTTACGGTAAGTAGTTTTGGTGTTTATAATTCGGATTGTGCACAAAAATATCCGAAAGGAATTTTATGTACTGCCAGTTTAAAAAATGATTTGAAAAAAGACTTGGTGTGTTATGAAGTTTATTTGGTAGACAAAGAAAGAAATGCCTTGTTTACTTATTCTCGTAACCCGGTAATTAATTTTTCTTTTAACCCCAACTCAAAAAATATGTTGTGGACGGTTGAAAATGGAGTGCTGTATTGGTTGAAGCCAGAACAATTTAGTTCTATGACAGGAAATGATGGAGCAAGAGATTTAATCCTGAATAAAGTGGATCAAAAGTTTGAAAATGTGGATGAGTTGAAAGCGTATTTTAATTTTTAGGGTTTTTGATTTACCTATTTAATAAGTATGAATGCCACCTTCAAAATATATTTTCTTTTTCTCTTTATATTTTCTTCGTGTTTTGTTTTCTCCCAAACTGATACATCAACTCATCGCGGAACAATAAAAATCGCTAAAGCAAAAGACGGAGAAATTTATATTAAAGCAATTCCCAATTTTAATAAATTCAATCTTGATAAAATTAAAAGAGAAGTTGTTAGAAATGAAATGTATCAGCCATTTCCTGTTTTAGATGCCTATCCATATCCATTTAATTATTCAGCTTATTTTAATAATTGCTTTAGAAGCAAAGAAATTGACTTGAAAGGAAAATTAGCAGATACTGTTGTTGTTGAAATAACTGTTTTGGCAAACGGGAAAGTTTACATTAAAGATAAAAGTCCTTCTATAATGATAAAAGGTGTTCCGGCTACTTACGATAATAAGACAGGAACTTATGAATTAAATAATTTGCATTTGAATTGTTTGAAATTTTTGAAGCAAATAAAAACTTGGTTTCCTGGCTATGTGGTGTTTCCAAAAAAAGATAAATACAGAGGAGAAACGGTAATTAAACCCGATAAAAAAGATGTAGATGTAACTGGGATAGTAACTATTTATTTTTCAAGTACTCCTTTTGAGGATTAAGTATCCGATACTTTAACTAAAGGAATGTCATGTTGTAGTGTCACACTGAGCGGATTCGAAGTGCGGCATCTCCTATTTAGAAGCAGTTTACACAATCGGGAGATCCCGTGTCGCGGCAACTAAGGTGTGGACACATCTTTTAAGCTATTTGTTTTGCTAATTCCCACCCTTTAAAAATCAAATCAAATTATGCGATGATTGCTTAACCCAATGCTCGAAGTA
>JAYVZC010000212.1:0-4065 GCA_043783695.1 Bacteroidota bacterium | reverse complement strand
CTTTTTTATTACAAATATATCCTATTATATTTTAGTCCAATAATTATAAAAAAATAGTTACTAACATTATTGGACTAATTTATAACAAGTAACGGTATTATTCCTCCTGGATGCATCCCAATGTAAACTTATTAGGGGATCCGTTCAATGCAGATGGTACTGTGTTGGATGTTACACATGCATTTGCATTAGATTATACGGTAACGCATAGAGGAGCAGTGTGTTTTGCATTTCAGTTTTCGAGATTTGGTCTCACTCATTTTGATTATACGAATGATAACTTTGTTTATATGGGGACAGATAAATATCCTGCATATATTAATTCTAGGGGTATTTCAGCTGGATATAAATTATTTGCAAGAAATAAAATTGCGCCTCTAGGAAGATATATCAAATGGGATGCAATTGTAATATTCAATAAACTGGTATATAAACCAAATGATGTATTTGACAAAATGTTAAATACTCGTTTAACTAAAGTGGATGAAAATGCAAATTCTATTGGTGGCGGTATAGCTTTGTCGTTCGGGAGACAAAGAGTTTTTTATAATAAAATAATTGTTGATGGAGGATTTCGCTTAGCCATGATCATTTGTCCAACTTATTACAACTCAGATTATGCTCGCAGGTATTTTTATGTAACTGAAAGAACTATTTTTAATCAATTATTCAATTTTAGATTAGGAATCGGTTTTCTAGCCTTCTAATTACTCTACAAACTTGTATCGTATTATTTTCCAAAGTAAATTCCTTTTTAAAATAGCTACTGAAGTTATTAGTCCTGAAAACATTGCTGCTCCAACACCAACGCATACTATATCTTGTCCTGTTAAAAATAAATTTTTGTAATTTGTTTTTGCTCTTAATTGCAAAAGATTAAATCGTGCTGGTGTATGTTCCAATCCATAAATTTCTCCATTGGAATAATTACTAAAGTGTTTTGTTGAAAGTGGAGTAGAGAGTTCGCAGATTTCAATTTTGTCCTTGATGTGTGGCAATGTCTTCAATAATTTTTCCAGCAGATCATTTTTTATTTCTTCTTTTTTCTTTTCATATTCCTCTCCTCTTTTTTGCCACTTTCCTTCTTCCCACTCTTTCATCCATTCATAAGGAAATGAGCCTAATACTTGAATAGTAGCTGTCCCAGGATGTTTTTTCTGCCAATCTGGATCTTTTGCAGATGGAAAGGAAATGTATGAAATAGGTGAAGGGCTATTTTTTGTTTTTAAATGATGGTGTTGTGAATTATCAATTTGGTAATTATCAAAAAGCCAAATATTATGTTTTGGTAAATTTAATTCCTTATCGCTGGCATTTAATCCAACATAAATACAAACATGAGAAACAGAAGGTTTTATCTTATTAAGAGCAATAGTGTTTCCATCTTTTTGTAAGCACTTAGAAATTAAATTATTAAATGTATTGTGTGCCCCTGCATTACTTACTACTGTAGATGAAAATAGTTTGTCGCCATTAGCCATTTCTACTCCAATGGCTTTGTTGTTTTCAATAATGATATTTTTTACATCTGCTTTTATAGCAATAATTCCTTTGTTTGCCTCAATTACATCTATCAGTTTTTTATGAATACTGGATGCTCCACCGATTGGATAATTTCCACCTTCAATAAAATGTTCTACAATCATTCCATGAATGGCAAAACTACTTTCGTTTGGGGCTAAGCCGTAATTTCCACACTGTGCACATAATACAGCAATTAATTTTTCGTTGGAGGTTAAACTTTTTAATACTTCCGCAGTTGTTTTTTGTGAATAGGTATAAAATTTTCTTCGCATAAAATAACCAATGGTTTTGCTCAACCAAAATGGCATTGTTCGCTCAGAAAAGAAGGTAGTATAATTTGCACCAATTATTTTTACTAGGTCATAATATTTCCTTATGGCTTTTTCTTCATCAGGGAAATAGTCAATCATTTGATTGATTTGATTTTCTCTCCCTTTTTTGAAATTGTAAGTAGTGCCTTGAATAATTGTCTGATCGTAAACTTCTCCCATATCGGCCCATTTAAGCTTTCCATCCGATAAATAATCAAATGCCTTGCGCATTAAATTGTCTTTCAAATTAACTTGTCCAACATAATGTACGCCCACATCCCATTCAAATTTTTTCCTTTTGAAAGTATGTGTGAATCCACCTGGAACATAATGTTTCTCCAACACCAATACTTTTTTTCCAGCCTTTGCAAGAAATACAGCAGTACTCAATCCGCCCACTCCTGAGCCAATAATAATGGCATCATAAGTTGATTTGGTTAAATCGGAAGAGTAGAGGTTTTTCATGATAGTTTATCTCAGACTAAGATAGACCTATTTATCTATTCAGGATTAAAATGTATTAGAAAAATGGACTTTTGTATGAACTCATTTTGTATGACCCCAGCCGGGGTCATATGTTTATAACACTGTGTTGGTACTATAAATCTTCGACCCCAGCTGGGGTCGTACTTTCTATTTAGTTTGAGGAATAGTCTTAAACTTTACTTTATAATCTTTACAAATTTCTTTGGCAACATCTCTGCCTGTTTTAATGGCAATAGGTAAGCCGCCACCGGGTTGGTTCCAGTGACTTGAATAGTAAAAGTTTTTTAATCCCGGGAATTTAAATCCTACCGGAGATTTTGCCAATAAATTTTTTCCCGGTAACCAGCCTTGTGTGCTCCCTTTCCAATTTCCTGTATAACGTTGAAATGTTGCTGGCGTTGCTACATCAATAACTTCGATAAATTCTTTTATTCCACCCAAACGCATGTCGAGCAATTCAATAATTTTATTTGTGAATTCCTCTTTTGCTGTGCGGTATTTAGGACGATCATTCTTTCTTGAGTCGATCCAGAATTCTCTGTTTGAAGTGTAAAAACTTACTGTTACGGAAGTTTTTCCTTTCGGAGCAAGTGTTTTGTCGTAATTGTAAATGTGCACTTCAAAACGTGGATATTGTGTGCCGTCTGGAGAAACAATTGGTTCGTCCAATGGAATTCTTGAAAAATGCGGGAACTCGCTAAGGTCTTTTGTAATTCCGAAAGAGAACTGCATCACGGAATAAAATACTTCAAACTTTTTCAGATCCCTAACATCCAGCATATGTTGGTCAACAAATTTTCCATCCAACGCATCAAATGCGGTGAAATTCCAGTCGGCAGCGGAAAGAGTAAGATCTGAAAAATGCTTTATTTCATTTCTTACCAATAATCCTTTTGCAACTCCATTTTCTGTGATGATTTTTTTAACAGGCGTTTTATAGTGTATGGTGCCACCTAATTTCACATAGGTCTGCTCAATTTTTTTTGCAAACTCCATAGAGCCGCCAATCGGATAGCCTGCACTTTTTTTATCGAATACAGACAGTGGCATTGTTAATACCATCATGTTTACTTCTTCGCCATCATAAAGCAATTCAAAGCTTTCTCTAAGAAATGGATTTTTGAATTTTTTCGCATAAGTAAAGTTTGTGTAATTTTTTATTTTCAAAAACCAATATAAAAACTCGAGATAGCGAGTCATTTTTATACCTCGAATTAAAGATTGAAAAAATGGTAAATCATCCATGATAGGAGGTAAGTCAAACTTTTGCATGATGCGCATTGGCTTGATGAATGCTTTAATGGCTTTGGTATCTTCGGGAGCCAAATCAATCATGTAGTTTTCTAAGATTGTTAGGTTGGTATAAAGCTTAAAATTTTTTTCTCCATATTTATTCGCATGATCTTTTGTTCCAACTTCTACTCTGATAGAATGATTGTGGAAAGCGATTTTTTTCATGTCTAATATCTCAGACCAGATTTTGTAAAAAGAAGAACCAGTATCGGAACCCAATATCCAATGGGCACAACTATCAAAAGTGTATTCACCTTTTTTCCAGCTAGTACACAAGCCTCCTGGAATAAAATGTTTTTCGAAAATATGAGTTTCAAATCCGTTCATCTGCAAATAACAACCTGCAGTTAAACCCGAAACGCCACCTCCGATAATGTTGATTTTCATTATTGAATTTTGTAAACGAAATTAATCTCTTTACAGGTCATCCCGTGCCGCGACATGGGATCTG
>JAYVZC010000211.1:0-9587 GCA_043783695.1 Bacteroidota bacterium | reverse complement strand
GTTTCGATAAAAGTAAAAAATCGAAAAACAAAAAACGCAATGGTCCGCCTAACCCCAATAAACAGGGTGGAAATCCAAATCCGAATGCAAACAAGCAGGTTGGTGTTTCTCGACAAGCTCGAAACGACAACAGCAACAACCCAAACAACACATCGAATAATAACAACCCCAACAGGCAAAAAAATAATCGCCCACGTCCAAATAACAATCGCCCGCATCCAAACAATAACAACAACACTCCACCGAAAACAGAAGGATAAATTTTATGAGGATAAGCAACATAAAAACAATAACAGGAAGCACAACGGTTTTATTTTTGTTGTGTGTATTCTTTTTTTCTTCTTGTGACAGCGCACGAATTTTTGAACAAAATCGAGAAATACCAGAGAGCGGATGGGCGCAAACAAACCCTATAAAATTTGATGTAGACATAAAAGATCCATCAACTCCGGCAAATTTTTATATCAATGTTCGTAATGCCGATGGCTATCCTTATGGAAATATATTTTTATTTATAAAAACAATTTTTCCAAACGGAAAATCATCAAAAGACACGTTGGAGTGTGTTTTAGCAGATGACAAAGGAAAATGGTTGGGAACAGGAATGGGAGATTTGTATGATAATCAAATACCATTTAAACGAAATGTGCGTTTTCCAATGGCAGGAATTTATCATTTTGAAATAGAACAAGGAATGCGACTAGAATCAATTCCCTTGATTATGGATGTTGGGTTGAGGATAGAAAAGGCTGAGTGATGTGCGCTTCTCGACTCCGCTCGAAGAGACAACGAATTCCGTACTTCGATAGTGTCTGCTTTAACGCAGAATGCTCAGTGTGACGCACAAGTTTAATTTGTGTGAAGAGATTTAAAATGTAAGCAGAGTCTATTCCCCTCTCGAGAGGGGCAAGGGGTGTGTTTAAAGTTTTGCAGACAAAACAATTTTTAAAAAATGAGTGCAGAAAAAGCAAAAGAAAACAAGAACAAAAAAAAATTCATCCTTTGGTTTTGGCTAATTTTTGGCGGACCAATTGTGGGTTTAATGATATTTGTTTTGTGTATTCGAATGTTTGGCGACCTGCCCGATACAATTGAATTACAAAACCCAAAAACATTTTTAGCAACAGAGGTGTATTCGAGTGACATGAAAGTACTCGGAAAATTTTACGCTGAAAATCGAACGAATGTAAAATATAGAGAAATCTCTCCGAATGTTATCAATGCATTGGTGGCAACAGAAGATATTCGTTTTTTTGATCATTCAGGAATTGATTTACGTGCATTGGGTAGAGTGGTTTTCGGAGGATTAACAGGAAGTTCGGCAAGCGGAGGCGGAAGCACAATTACACAACAATTAGCGAAAATGCTTTTCCCTAGAGAAGATTTAAGCAAAGCAGGATTAGTGTTAAGAAAATTTAAAGAGTGGATTATTGCTGTAAAATTAGAGAAAGAATATACCAAAGAAGAAATTCTTGCGATGTATCTCAACAAATTCGATTACGTTAATAATGCGGTAGGAATAAAATCGGCAGCACAAATTTATTTTGGAACAACGCCCGATTCATTAAACGTGGTGCAAGCAGCAACGCTTGTGGGCATGGCAAAAAATCCGGCATATTTTAATCCAAATCGTTTTCACGACAGATCCGAGGGCAGAAGAAATACGGTGCTTCAGCAGATGGAAAAATATGGTTATCTGAAAAAAGTACAATCCGACTCCCTACAAAAAATTCCTTTGAAATTAAGTTTTCATCCCGAAGATCACAACGAAGGATTAGCTCCATACTTTCGTGAATACATAAGAGATGTATTTATGAAAAAATGGTGTGAAGAACACCGAAAACCCGATGGAACAAAATACGATGTGTATCGCGATGGATTAAAAATTTATACAACCATCGATTCAAGAATGCAGCGATATGCCGAAGAAGCCGTTGCAGAACACTTACCGATATTGCAAGCTCAGTTCGAACTGGAGTTAAAGAAAAAAAGAAATGCTCCTTTTGCATGGAATGTTAACAAAGAAGAAATTGCCGGTATTTTAAAACAAGGAATGAAGCGCTCGGAGCGTTACCGTGTTTTAAAAAAAGGAGGAATGAGCGAGGCGGATATTGTAAAGAACTTTGAGAAAAAAATTGACATGACTATTTTTACTTGGAGGGGAGAGAAAGATACATTGATGTCGCCAAAAGATTCCATCCGTTATTATAAAGCATTTTTACAATCCGGCTTTATGTCGATGGAGCCACAAACTGGTTATATTAAGGCTTGGGTTGGCGGAATTAATCATAAATTTTTTCAATACGATCACGTACAAATTGGACATGCGCGACAAGTTGGTTCAACGTTTAAACCTTTTGTGTATGCACTTGCAATACAGGAAGGATACTCTCCTTGTTATCGTTTGCCGAATGTTCCAACAACAATTACTTATGACGGAAAAGATTGGACACCCAAAAACTCCGATCATAAAAAAGAAGGAACAATGATGACCTTGCAATACGCACTTGCAAACTCCGTAAATTATATTTCTGCCTACCTTATGAAACAATTTGGTCCGCAAGCCACAGTCGATCTTTGCAGAAGAATGGGCATTGTTGCACCAATAGAGGCCGTTCCCGCAATTTGTTTAGGAACACCGGAAATTTCCGTCTTCGAAATGGTAGGAGCAAATTCAACGTTTGCAAACAAAGGCACTTGGGTGGAACCAACTTTTATTACGAGAATTGAAGATAAAAATGGAAAAGTGTTAGCAGACTTTTTTCCTCGTACAGAAGAGGTGATGAATGAAGAAAAAGCATATATCATGATTCAGTTAATGAAAGGAGTTGTTCAGATTGGAACAGGTTCCCGCATCCGTTATCGCTTCAAATTAAATATGCCGATTGCCGGAAAAACAGGAACAACACAAAACAATTCCGATGGCTGGTTTATGGGAATTACGCCTGATTTGGTTTCGGGATGCTGGACGGGTGCAGAAGACAGGGCCGTGCATTTTGACAATACGGTATATGGACAAGGAGCAGAGATGGCTCTTCCAATTTGGGCAAAATACATGCAAAAAGTATATGCCGACAAAACAATAAAACTTACCCAAGGAGATTTTGAAAAACCAGCTAAAAAAATTGAAATTGAAATGGACTGCAGAAAATATAATGAACAAGAGGGAGAGGATATTAATACGGGAGAGGTTTATTAGTTCGTTGGTTCACCTGTTTATTAGTTAGCAGCAAGTAGTAACGACAACCATACAAAGTAATGCGGGGATGCACAATGACAGACAGCAATGTACGACAGACAAGCACGACCAAAAACAACGAACCGCTAACAGCAAAAAAAATGGCGGGGGAAGTGGTAATATAAACAGTTGTGCATTTAACAAACATGGTGCGTTTAGACAGTTTAGTGTTCCAAAACTGCCACTTCTTTTAGCTGCAAAATGTTAATAAGTATAGCTCGTGGTATAAACTAGAAAACACATATTCGTAATTCGTAGAAATGAATAAAATAGTAAAAAATGCCGATGAGGCAATCAAAGACATTCAAGACAATGCAACCATAATGCTTGGTGGCTTTGGCTTGTGCGGAATTCCGGAAAATTGTATTACCGCCCTTGTAAAAAAAGGAGTAAAGGGCTTGACTTGTATTTCAAACAATGCAGGAGTGGATGATTTTGGAATTGGGTTGATGCTAAAAACGCATCAAGTAAAAAAAATGATTTCCTCTTATGTTGGAGAAAATGCAGAATTCGAAAGACAATTATTAAGCGGAGAATTAGAAGTAGAATTAATTCCACAAGGAACACTAGCAACAAGATGTTTGGCTGCAGGATACGGGATGCCAGCCATTTTTACACCGGCAGGAGTTGGTACAGAAGTCGCAATTGGCAAAGAGTCTCGCAAGTTTATGGTGGATGGAGCAGAAAAAGAATTTTTGATGGAGATGGCATTTGATGCTGATTTTGCAATTGTAAAAGCATGGAAAGGAGACCCTCATGGAAATTTAATTTTTAGAGAAACAGCAAGAAATTTTAATCCGATGATGGCGATGGCGGGAAAAATTACCATTGCGGAAGTGGAAGAGCTTGTTCCTGCCGGAGAGTTGGAGCCCGACCAAATTCACACTCCGGGAATTTATGTTCACCGTATTTTTCAGGGAGTGAATTATGAAAAAAGAATTGAACAAAGAACGGTAAGAAAAAAATAGTATGCTTGACAAAATAGGAATCGCGAAACGTATCGCAAAAGAAATAAAGGACGGTTATTATGTGAACCTTGGAATAGGAATACCCACTCTGGTAGCCAATTATATTCCTCAAGGAGTGAATGTTGTTCTACAGTCGGAAAATGGGCTTTTAGGAATGGGGCCATTCCCTTTTGAGGGCGAAGAAGATGCTGATTTAATTAATGCGGGAAAACAAACAATTACTACGGTTGCCGGCTCGGCATTTTTTGATTCTGCCATGAGTTTTGGAATGATTCGTTCCAGAAAAGTAGATTTAACTATTTTGGGAGCAATGGAAGTTGCTGATAATGGCGATATCGCTAATTGGAAAATTCCGGGTAAAATGGTAAAAGGAATGGGTGGCGCAATGGATCTTGTTGCTTCTGCAAAAAATATTATTGTTGCTATGCAGCATGTAAACAAAGCTGGAGAATCAAAGCTGTTAAAACAATGTGAGTTGCCGTTAACAGGTGTTCGGTGCGTGAAAAAAATTGTTACAGAGTTAGCTGTGCTAGATGTAACACCTCAAGGATTTAAACTATTAGAGCGCGCTCCAGGTGTTTCTGTTGAAGAAATAAAAAATGCAACACAAGGGCGATTAATTGTTGAAGGAGAAATTCCAGAAATGATAATTGCTTAAATGAATACAACAAAACTTTTAAATATCAAAAACAAAACAGTCGAGAAAATGCTGTTTGTTTTTGGCGTTTTAATTTTCACATACACTACCATAAGAGCCTATATAATTTCAATTACTTGGGACGAAAGCCAATCATACCATGAATATATAAAAAATAAAATTGTTTTATTGCACACGTATGATCACATGTCGGCAAACAACCACATTTTAAATACGCTTGGCGGAATTTTTTTTACAGAGATCTTTGGAGTAAGCGAATTTACGCTTCGAATTCCATCACTAATAGCCCACCTATTTTTTTTGTTTTACTCTGCCAAATTGGTTTCAAATTTTGGAAGCAAATGGCTGTCGCTGTCAGCCTTTTTAATTTTGAATTTAAATCCATACATGCTCGATTTTTTTTCACTGTCGCGCGGCTATTCATTATCGTTGGGCTTCATGATGGCTAGTGTTTATTATTTTTATCGTTTACACGAAAATAATTTTAAAACGAAATACGCCATTGTTTCTATCTTGTTTGCCGAAATAGCTACACTGGGAAACCTTACTTTGCTAAACTATTGTGTTGTTTTATACGGAGTAATTCTACTTCTGTTTGCGTTCAATAATTTTAATACACACAAGCCCATTCCGTTGTCAATTAAACAAACAATTAAACAAATGTTGTTACCAACACTCTTTGTTGCACTTTTTTTGTGGTTTGTTTTACCAATTTCTTTTGAATTAAGAGGAGTGGGTGCCCTGTTTTTTGGCGGAGAAAAGGGGCTGTGGAAAGACACTGTTGGAACGATTGTGCCACGCTTGTGGTATGGGCTAGATTTTTCGTATTGGTTACAGCGAATAGCCAAAGCCGTATTTTTATTGATATTGTTGTCGGGAACCATTTATGTTGGATTGAAATGGGCAAAAAAAAGAATCACAAAACAAAATTTATTTTTGTCGTCATTGTTGCTTTTGTTTTTTTCGATAATTTTAGCAACAGTTGTACAACACTATCTTTTAGGAACGCTTTATCTTATTGAAAGAGCTGTTTTGTTTTTGTTTGTTTTACTGATGTTAATCTTTGTCTTTTTTGTCAACGAACTGTATTTCGAAAGAAAAACATTTCAGAGTATTATGTATGTGTTTGCGACAATTGTTTTTGTCCACTTTCTTTTTGCCTTTAATTTAAAATATGTTTATGAATGGAAAGAAGATTGTGAGACAAAAGAGATGTTGGCAGATCTTGAAAAAATGAAGACCCAACCGGCAGAAAAATTTAACATTAGTATTGGTATTCCTTTGGTTTTAGAGTCGAGTATCAATTATTATCGAGGAGTAAATAATTTATCTTGGCTAAATCAAGCGATGCGATCCACACAAATAAATTATTTAAACGATTATTTTTTCCTTCGACCTGTTGATTTTGAATTAGCAAACAAAGATTCTCTGGAGGTCATAAAAATTTATCCAATCACAAAAAACATTTTAGCAAAACCGAAATACCCAATTAATAAAAAAACGGTTATTATAGACAGCATACTTATCTTAAACACGAGCGAAGCATCATTTAGGAGTGGAGAAATAGTTGAATACAGTAGTGGCCATCACTATATTCTTAATGATTCACTACCAAAAAAGAACAGTATCCTTTCTTGCAGCCTTGATTTTAAAACAGCAGAAAAGCTTGTAGGAAACGTGTATCTTATAATGTCCTACGAAAACAAAGAGGGAATGTATTTGTGGATAAATATGCGGATAAACGATTTTAGTTTTGTCCCTAATAAAACGGCAACAGCATATTTTACTACCTCTGTTCCACAAGAGGCGAAGGTGGGTGACGAATTAAAAATTTACGTGTGGAACCCCGACAAACAACCATTGTGCATAAATAAAATGCATTTAAAATGGATTAAAAACACATATAAGTAAATGCAAAAAATAAATTGTTAAACAATTAATTATATTTACAACAAAAAGAGGGGCGAGCCCAAGATTTTTTTTGGAAACACCTAGACTATAAAGAAACAAAAGGTTAACAAAGAAACACCTATATGTTTAATTTTACACAGAGAGCAAGTAAAACAAAAGCAAATAAATGCAAATAAAAAAACTATCAATTGTAATTCCTGCTTATAACGAAGCGGCAACAATTCATTTAATTTTGAATAAAGTACTTGCCGTTAAACTAGTAAACGACATTCAAAAAGAAATTATTATTGTGAACGATTGTTCTAAAGATAAAACACAAGAAGTAATTGAAGCCTATATAAACAATAACCTGCCGGCCGGACAGGCGGGCAAAGAACACAATATTCGTTTATTCAACCAAGAATATAACCAAGGCAAAGGTGCCGCTTTGCACAAAGGAATTTCGCTTGCAACAGGAGAGTGTTTAATTATACAAGATGCCGATTTAGAATACGACCCCGAAGAATACAATATTCTTTTAAAACCAATAATAAACGATTTTGCAGATGTAGTATATGGTTCCCGTTTTATTGGTGGAAAACCTCATCGTATTTTATTTTTCTGGCACTCCATTGGGAACAAATTTCTTACATCTTTATCCAATGTGTTTACCAATTTGAATTTAACAGACATGGAAACATGTTATAAGTTGTTCAAAACGGATATTATTCAAAACATTAAACTTAAAGAAAAACGGTTTGGTTTTGAGCCGGAAGTTACTGCAAAAATTTCAAGAGTTCCTAAGGTAAGGATTTATGAAGTGGGAATTTCTTACTATGGACGAACGTATGAAGAAGGAAAAAAAATTGGTTGGAAAGATGCATTTAGAGCGATGTGGTGTATTTTTAAGTATAATTTTTTCTCGAAACCAGATTTAAGCTCTCAATCAAAATTATATTCCCCCAAACAATCTAAATGGATTTTTTTGCTTCTTCTTTTGGCCGTTTCTTTAATTTATAATTACCATCAAATATTATTTCAACCGCCAGGCGCAATTCATCAATGGCGACAATGCGATTGCCTCGCTTTGGCTTCTAATTATTATAATGAAGGAATGCATTTTTTTCAACCCTCCGTATATTGGGCAGGAAATGATGGAACAGGAAAAACTGTAAGCGAGTTTCCTGTAATTTATTATTTGGTAGCAACCCTGTGGGGCATCTTTGGCAAATATGAAATTATTTTTCGATTGGTTAATTTGACAATTGTGTTCACGGGCTTGTTTTATCTGTTTCGTTTTTTTGAAGAGCGGCTGAAAGACTCTTTCTGGGCAACGGTATTAACGTTATTGGTTTTTACTTCTCCAATTCTGGTATATTATTCAAATGGATTTATTATGGATCCTCTGGGACTATCTTTTGCGTTTATTGGATGTTATTATTTTGGTAAATTTTATGAGACAGGTAATAATAAAAAACTTTATTTATCCTTATTGTTTTTTATGATAGGAGGATTGTTAAAAATTTCTTCAATGATGTTCTTTTTTGCAATAATAGGGATTTATATATTTGAGACCGTATTTAAAATAAATTTTAAGAAAGAAACCAAAGTATTCACAAGCTTTACAAAGCAAATAGTTCCATTTTTTATAGTTATTGCAATAGTTGGTTTGTGGTATATATATGCCGAAAGCTATAATGAAGCTCACAATCAAGGAATATTTTTAGTTGGAATTTTGCCAATATGGCAATATTCAACGCAGGAAATTTTATTAGGATTAAAAACACTTTGGTCGGGGATGATGGTAGACCAGTTTTTTAATATTGAAACGCTCTCATTAATTGGTTTGTTTTTTATTCTTCAATTATATTCGATAAAAAAAACCAATTATTTACTTTTTACGTTAACATTTTTTTTATTCGTTGAGCTATTAGTATATCTAGTGTTGTGGTTTGGAGCATTATTTGGCAGGCACGATTATTACCTTACCAACCTTTTAATAGTTATTGTTTTTGTCCTTATTTCCTTTTTTATGTTTCTTAAAGAACAACATAAAGATATTTTTTATTCAAAATGGCTAAAAACGGCACTCGTACTTGTTTTATGTTATAATGTTTATTTAACTGCTGCTAAAACAGCCGTAAAATATTTTAATTTCGTTCACAACTATCCAAGCTGTTATTCAGATGAGGAGGTTAGGTTTATTAAAGCCATTAAAGACTATTCTCGCTTTCATAGAAAACCTCTTCAAACCCTTTCAAAAAAATTGGATTCATTGGGAATAAAAAAGACGGATAAGATTATTTGTATTCCCGATGGCAGTTTTGATATTTCATTATATTTTCTTGATAGAAAAGGCTGGACCGATTTTGACGCCCCTCAACCGAGAACCAGAGAATGGTTTAATGGGAAAATAAAAAATGGAGCGAAGTATTTAATCATTAATGATGACGCTGTATTTAATGATACGTCAGTTATACCATTTATAAAAAAACCTATTTACAAAAACGAACAAACATATGTTTACGACATTTCTCGTCCTGTTCAAAGCACAGAAATGTTAAAGATGTATGACTTTGAAACGAGGGGGCAGTTTGGTAATCCACAATTGGTTGTTAAAACAGAATCCCATTCAGGAGATTATTGTTCTATTATTACACCAATGGATGAATTTGGAGCAATAATAAAAAACACAAGCAAGGAAGTGTCTCCACTAGAAGGAATAAACGAAATTTCCATAGAGACAGAATATTTTTCAGAAAAAGCACCGGAAAATCTGTATTGGGTTTTTCAAATTAACAACAAAAACGATAGCGTGATTAGCAGGAAACAG
>JAYVZC010000210.1:0-9623 GCA_043783695.1 Bacteroidota bacterium | reverse complement strand
ATTCACAAACTTCAATCAAAGATATCTGTAAAAGGAGGCCTTAGAAACCGTTTTTAGTATAAATAAAAGGTTCTATCACCAACTATTAGCATAGCAAGCAGTTTTAAAGAATATGCATTTTATATCTTGGGCAAAAGAATTGCAAACACCCAACCAAACCAAAAAAATAAAAACCCATGAAAAAAATTGTATTTGCTTTTATAGCACTAACAAGTATGCTAACTGCATCAGCACAAAAAGAAATAAAGTATGAAAAACTTTATTACAAAGGCAGCACTATTGAAACAAACGAAGTAACCATCACTGTCGACAATGCTGTATCAACAGAAGGTGAAACAAAATTCAAATTAAAAATTGTAAACAAAACAGCTGATTATATTATGTTCAAACCCGAAGAATGTAAATTCATTATCAATGGGAAAGAATCAAAACCAAGTGAAAAACCAAAAACGATAGCACCCAATTCATCTGATTGGTTAATTGTAAACTTAAAAGGTGCAGGTTACAACGCTGTGAAAAATTACTCTTTCGAAATTGGCGGACTGTATAAAGTTTCTACCAGCGGAACGGTAACTAAAGCAGATGATTTTAAATTACCGGCTTCAAAAAACGATTTCAAAGCTGGAAGCTTTAGTCTTGTTATGGGAAAGCTTACGAAAGAATCGGGTAAGACAGAAGTAAAATTCGATTGTTCATATAATGGTGATAAAGTAGCTATAATTTTTCCAAATAAAATAGGAGTAAAAATGCCTGATGGCAACGAGTATGCATCTGTTCAACCAACTGGATTATTGGCTAAAAAAGGACCAATCATTTTAACTAAAGGGCAAACAGAAACACTTTCAGGAAACTGGGAAAAAATGGCTGGTGGAAAAGCAATGGACATGCAATTTGTAGAAATGAATATTAAATGGAACGATACGTTTACTGAAGCAAGTCTGGAAAAATTAAAGAATGAAACTTTAAATCTGGAGTTTGATCAAGCTATGAGTGAGGGAAAAAAGTAATTGATTTTTGAAATTCAAAAAAGCAGCCCCGAAAATTCGGGGCTGCTTTTTTATTTATAACAAATACTTAGTAAACACTTCGAATCCACTCAGTGTTACATCTAATAGTGAGCATGAGCGGAGTCGAAGCACTTTATTAAAAGTTAAATAATAGTGATTACAATTAAAAATATAATGTTAATTTTGATACGGTAATTTAACAGACACATGAAAAAATTTATTCTTTCACTAATTGTACTTTGTGTTGCGACAACTCTTTCAGCACAAAAAAAAGAAAAGATAATTAAGTATAAAAAAACATTTTATAAAAACCAAACGGTTGAAAATGCGGATATAAAGATCACCATTGATGATGCTGTTGCAACACCAACAGGAATGAAATTTAAGGTGAGCATAGTAAATAAATCAACTGATTACATAATTTTCAAACCATCTGAATGTGAATTCAAAATCAAAGGCAATAGTGTGAAACCAATCGAAAAATGGTTGGTAATCCCTCCGGGTGATAAAGACTGGAGAATCATTGACATCAAAGGAAACTATGTGATCCCGGAAAATTTCGACTTCTTAATGGCTGGGTTTTATAAAGTAACGCTGGATTCAAAAGGCAATGTAACTCCCGATTTTAAACTTCCTGCTGCTTCCAATGAATTTAAGTCCGGTGAATTTTCTGCTGTTTTGGTTGCTTCTAAAAAAGAAACCGATAAAACGGATGCAAAATTTAAAGTTACCTACAACGGTAATAAAATTGGAGTTATTGAAACAAATAAAGTGGCAGCAAAAATGCCTGATGGAAAAGAATTTGCAAATTATTTAAGAGATAAACCTATTATTTTCGACAAAGGAAATATTGAAGATTTTATAGTGGCATGGAAAGATATTCCGGTTGCTTCGGGTGATATGCAAAAAGTAGAAATGATTATTTTATGGAGAGAAGCCTTTAAAGAAGTGACTCCTGTAAAAATTCCAGTTTTAAATTTAACCATTCTTTTTGATAAGGAAATGAGCATGGATAAAGGAAGATAAGTTTATGAAAAAAATACTTGTAATTTATTACACTCAAACCGGTCAACTTCAAAGTGCTGTAAAATCAACACTTGCCCCTCTTGAAAAAGAAGAAAATATTTCTGTAACCTATCTAAAAATAAATCCTAAAAAAGCATATCCTTATCCTTGGACTTACCTTCAGTTTTTTGATATTTTTCCTGAAACGGTGAATGGCATTGCTGCGAAGCTGGAATCTTTTTCAATAAATTTAGAAGAAAATTATGACTTGGTTGTAATTGCTTACCAACCTTGGTTTTTATCAATTTGCGTTCCTATCAATTCTTTTTTACAAACAGATGAAGCAAAAAAATTATTGAAAGATAAACCTGTTGTTACTATTTTAGCATGTAGAAATATGTGGTTGAACAGTCAGGAGAAAATGAAACTGCATCTAAAAAATTTAGAAGCTAAACTGGTTGGCAACATTACTTTTGTAGATAAAGCAGCTAATTTAGTAAGCTTAGTCACAGTATTTGCTTTTGTCTTAGGTGGCAAAAAAGATAAGTTCCTGGGTATATTTCCAAAATATGGCGTGTCTGATCAGGATTTAAAAGAATTGGCACCAAAATTTGGCGAGGTTCTACTTAAACATCTTCAAAAAGGAGAATTTGAAAGCCAACAACAGGAATTGGTTGAATTGGGAGCCGTTAACATCAAATCCAACTTATTGTTGCTGGAAGGCAGAGGAAGAGCGATTTTCCCTTTATATGCCAACTACATCTCAAAAAGAGGCACTGCCGGAAGTGAAGATAGAAGAACAAGGGTGCGCATTTTTGGGATTGTTTTACCAACAGCTATTTTGATTCTTTCGCCCATAATTACAATCATATCAAGACTTTCACCTATACTCTTTCCTAAAAAAATAAAAAAGGAAATTGATTATTATTCACAAAATACTCTTCGTTAACTGTTTAGTCATTTTTTTTCGGAAAAACAAGTCAATAATTTTATTTCAAAATAATCCCTCTTCCATTCCAATAAATTGATAAATTCCTTTATTTTTGCATTTGCACGAAATTCTGAACAAAAGCTCTCAATGTTGTTCGATCTTTTAAACTAAACAAACGCATTTTATACTTTTTATGGAGAATACTGTATACATTAACCGAATCGCTAAATTTTTGCCCGGCAATCCGGTTAGTAACGATGAAATGGAGCAATATCTTGGATTTGTTGGAGGCGATTTAAAATCGAAGTCGAAACCTATTGTGCTTCGGAATAACAAAATTCTGAATCGCTATTACGCTTTGGACAAAACTGGCAAAAGCACTTACAGTAATGTTGATATGACTGTGGAAGCTATTAAAAACTTAAGCAGCAAATCATTTAATATCGATGAAATTGAACTTATTACATGCGGAACAACGTCTCCCGACCAAATATTACCTGGGCACGCATCCATGGTTCATGGTAAATTAAGCAAAACGCCAATTGAGGCAATTTCTTTTTCTGGCTCATGTTGTTCTGGAATGAATGCTTTAAAATATGCTTACATGTCGGTTTTGAGTGGCTTTACAAACAATGCCGTAACAACAGGTTCCGAAAAATTATCACAATGGATGTTAGCCGACAATTTTGAGGAAGAAGCTTCCAAGATCAAAGAAATGGAAAACAAACCTATCCTTGCTTTTGAGAAAGATTTTTTACGTTGGATGCTTTCTGATGGTGCTGCAGCAGTTCTTATTTCAAACAAACCAAATGCCGATTCAATTTCTTTAAAAATTGAATGGATCGAAATAGTTTCTTATGCAAATGAAGTGGAATCGTGCATGTACGCTGGCGCAGAAAAATTAGAAGATGGCGATTTAAAAGGATGGGCTCAGTTTAATCAAAAAGATTTAGCAGAAAAATCAATTTTTTCTTTAAAACAAGATACTCGTTTACTCGATAAAAATATTGCTCAATTAGGAACAAAAAAATATGTGGAACTTTTCAAAAAACACAATGTTGATCCTAAAAGTATAGATTGGTTTTTACCACATATTTCATCTGAATACTTCCGTTCAAAAGTGGATGATGAAATGAAAAAATATGGTGTTGAATTGCCACAAGAAAAATGGTTTGTAAATCTTGCTACTTATGGAAATATTGGTGCAGCATCTATTTTTATTGCGCTTGAAGAATTAATGAATTCGGGGAAATTGATAAAGGGACAAAAAATTGCGCTTACTGTTCCTGAAAGTGCCCGTTTCTCTTATGCTAATGCTTTATTAACTGTTGTATAAATGGAACAAGTAATAGAAATACCAATTATTGAAGGAGTAGAAGTATCATTATTACTTCCTCAAAAACCACCCATGGAAATGGTGGATAAATTATGGTTTCACGATGATACTTTTTCTATTTCCGGATTGCTAATTAAAGAAGATAATGTTTTTTGCAAAGATGGATTTTTATGTGAGCCTGGATTAATGGAAAACATTGCTCAAACTGCCGGATTGCGCTTGGGCTACATGGTTGCACAAAAACAAAAAAACGGAGAAAATATTAAACCTCCAATGGGATATATTGGCGGAATAAAAAACCTGATCATTCACAAACTGCCTCCGGTTGGCAGCGAATTAAAAACAGAAATATTTGTTCAAGCTGTTGTATTTGAAGTAACTCTTATTTCAGCAAAAAGTTCTATAAACGGTGAACCTGTTGCAAGCTGTGACATGAAAATATTTTTGAAAAAAGACTAACATTAACCATGAGCCGGCACTTCGCCTGCCGGCAGGCAGGTGCTCAGTGTGACGGCAGAAAATCAGTGTGACGGAACGAGGGTAATAATAAATCAGTCTGAGTGGATTCGACTATGCTCACCATAAACTAAGTCGAAGACTCTTAAAACATTTTACTTTAAATTATGACCGCTGCAATTGAAGTAAAAAATCTCATTAAGAAATACAAAGACGCTGCAATTCCTGCTGTAGATAACATTTCATTTATCATTGAAAGAGGAAGTATATTCGGACTGCTTGGTCCGAATGGTGCAGGAAAAACAACTACCATTTCTATTTTATGCGGACTAATAAAACCAACAAGCGGTGAAGCTACTTTGTTAGGCTTATCTATAAAAAATAAATTATCCGAGATTAAACAAATCATTGGTGTTGTTCCTCAGGAAATTGCCCTTTACCCTACTCTAACGGCTTACGAAAATCTTCGATACATTGGCAACATGTACGGACTAAGTGGAAAAAATCTCAAAACTAAGATACAGGATAATTTAGAAATTGTAGGATTATCTTCACAATCAAAACAGAGAGTTGAAACTTTTTCGGGTGGAATGAAACGAAGAATAAACTTAGTTGCCGGAATTTTGCATTCACCACAAATTTTATTTTTAGATGAACCAACCGTTGGTGTTGATGTTCAATCGAGAAACCTCATTACCGAACATTTGCATCTTTTAAACAAAGAAGGCTGTACCATCATTTACACTTCTCATTTAATGGAAGAAGCAGAACATTTATGTTCCGCTATTGCAATTATTGACCATGGAAAAATTATTACATGTGGTGAACCAAAAGCAGCGATAAAAGAAAATGAAACAGAAAATTTAGAACAATTATTTTTGAAGTTAACAGGAAAAACGTTGAGAGATTAGAAAGGGATTAGGCAATTTTAAAAAAGTAGGCAGTAGGCAATTAAAAAACAAAAAGTAAACAATTTAAAAAAATAAAAAAATTAAATAAAAAAATAAAAAAACTAAGTGCCCTTAGTGCCCCTGCCTGCCGGCAGGCAGGTTAGTGGTAAAAATGCTAAGATTATACTCAACCATACAAAAAGAACTTTTAATTCTGTTACGCGACAGAGGCGGATTGATCATTATGTTTATCATGCCCATGGCTATGATTACATTAATGGCACTTATTCAAGATGCTCCTTTTCGTGATTATTTAGAAATGAAAATCCCTTTGCTTTTGGTGAATAATGATAAAGGCAATTTGGGTTCTACCATTGACAGCGGATTAAACGAATCAAAAATATTTGAGATTACAAAATTGCACCTTGACAATGATGTTGTAAAACAAAAAGTAAAAAAAGGTGATTATCAAATTGCAATTATAATTCCTGAAGGTGCGAGTGCAACATTGAATTCAAAGGTCAGTAATTTCGTAACGACAAAGCTCAATGAAGCAGGTCTTTCTGATTCTTCTGCAATTTCTAAAAACGATTTAGCCACTGAATTAAATCTTGAAATTTTATTTTCTCCCGATACAAAAAAATCTTTTAAAGCTTCCATTTTAAGTTCCCTGAAACAATCGACTTCAAAAATTGAAACACAAACTTTAATAGAATTATTCAACAAAGAACTAAAACAAAATGGTTCGGGAAATGCCGGTAATGAGCCAATGAAGGACTTTGTGAACTTCAAAGAAATTAGCACCATTGAAACTCCAAAAGAAGCAATGAAATTAAATTCCGTACAACACAATGTTCCTGCATGGACTATTTTTGGAATGTTTTTTATTGTAATTTCCATGTCGGGAAGTATTATTAAAGAAAGAGATGAAGGAAGTTATACACGTATTTTAACAATGCCAGGCTCTTACATCACTGTATTAACAGGCAAAATAGTGGCTTACTTATTAATCTGCATGATTCAATGTGTATTGATGTTAATGGTAGGATTATACATACTTCCACACTTAGGTTTGCCTCAATTAATTATTGGAAATAACATTTTAGCAGTTGCAATAGTTGCTGTTTCGGCAGGATTGGCAGCAACAGGATACGGAATATTGATAGGAACCATATTTAAAACACATCAACAAGCATCTACTTTTGGTGCAGTCTCCGTAGTTATACTAGCAGCATTGGGAGGAATTTGGGTGCCCGTATTTGTGATGCCTGAATATTTAAGAATGTTTGCAGAATTTTCTCCTCTTTATTGGGGCCTCAGTGCTTTTCATAAACTCTTTTTAAATGGAGGTGATGTACAAAGTATTTTACCACATGTTATAAAACTATTATCATTCTGTTTTATTAATTTAGGAATGGCCTTTTTTTATAATAAGAATCATCATAAGTAATCACATAAAACAATTCCCAATTGTTGTGTTTTACACCCAATTATTCATTAAATTTTTGTACTTTAGTCTTCCGAAATAACACAAATGAAAATCTTACTAGAAAAAGAAAAAATAAGCATTAATATACTAACAAACAGCATATTAGTTCCAGTGCGTTTTAGTGAAGTTGATGCGTTAGGAATTGTATGGCATGGTCATTATCTTAAATTTTTTGAGGACGGAAGAGAAGCTTTTGGGCGACAATATGGATTGGGTTATTTGGATGTTTACAAACACAAATTTGCCACACCTCTCGTTAAGATAAATGTTGATTTTAAAAAGACAGTTAAGTATGGGGATCAGGTAAAGATTATCACAACATTTATTCATTCTCCCGCTGCAAAGATCATGTTCAGCTATGAAGTATATCGTGAATCGGATGGTGAATTAGTAGCAACCGGAGAATCCACGCAAGTATTTATGAACTTGGCACACGAATTACACATTGTTGTTCCGGAGTTTTTTGAAAGTTGGAAGAAAATCAATTTGGAAATTTGACAACCTGCCTGTCGGCAGACAGGTTTGGAAATTTGGAAATGGGGTTATTTCTTAGCCATGAGCATTCTGATTCCCCCCAATTAAAAAAATGAAATTGAATAATGGGTTTAGCCAACCCAGCTAGTCAAACCTAGCGACTAATGAACTATTGAACAAATGAACTAATGAACACCTTTGTAGTTGCCGATAATATAATTTCTCCTTTAGGTTTTACCAGTTCAGAAAATTTTGAGGCTTTGAAACAAATGAAAACCGGAGTCAAACGACTTGAGAATACTCCTCTTTCGGGTGAACCTGTTTGTGCTGCTGTTATTGATACAGATAAATTAAATTCTGAATTCGCAAAACTTACTACGAATAATATCGAATACAAAGAGTACACGCGCCTGGAAAAAATGGCAATCCTTTCTATAAACGATTGTTTAAAACAGAATTCAAACATTGATATCACTAACAAAAAAACACTTCTTGTTTTATCCACAACAAAAGGGAATATTGATCTATTGGATGCATCTTTGTCATCCAAATTTGACAAAAAACGAGTTTATCTTTGGGAAACAGCAAACGTAATTGCGAACTATTTTAATAATCCAAACCAAACAATAGTTGTCTCCAATGCCTGTATTTCAGGTGTATTAGCAATCATTTTAGGAAAACGATTATTAGAAGATTCAAAATACGATACAGTAATTGTTTGCGGAGTAGATATCATGACACCTTTTGTAGTCTCAGGATTTCGGTCCTTCATGGCAATCAGCAATGAAGTGGCAAAACCATACGATGCTAAAAGAGATGGAATTTCTTTAGGAGAAGGATGCGGAACGGTAATTCTTACAAACACAGAATCCAAAATCCTAAATCCTAAATCCCAAATCCTCGTGAAAGGAGGCGCTTCTTCAAACGATGCTAATCACATCTCAGGACCTTCTCGCACTGGTGATGGCTTGTTTTTAGCAATTGATAAGACTTTAAAAGAATCAAATATACAAGCTTCTGAAGTTGATTACATCTCCGGACATGGCACTGCTACCGTTTATAACGATGACATGGAATCTATTGCTATTACGGATGCTAAACTTGCTTCTGTTCCGATGAACAGTTTGAAAAGTTATTTCGGACATACATTGGGAGCAGCGGGTGTGATCGAATCCATTATTGGTTTGATTTCCATGAGAGAAAATACTTTAATTGGCACTTACAACTTTAATGAATTGGGAGTCACAATGCCTATCAATATTATAAAAGAAACTCAATCTGCAGTTGTAAATAATTGCCTTAAAACTTCAGCAGGATTTGGCGGTTGCAATGCCGCAGTATTATTTCAAAAAGTGCAGAACGACTAAATGGAACAAAAAAATTATATCACTTCTTTGTGTTCCATTAAAGATGGAGCAGTTTTTCTGGATAAAGTTCCAGGATATTCTGATAGATCTCTTGACTCTGCTGATTTTATAAAAGCGGCATATAAAGAATATCAACTCAATTATCCTAAATTTTACAAAATGGATAATCTGAGTAGACTAGCCTTTGTTGCTTCAGAATTACTCATTAAAAATAATCCCCTTACACAAAACTATTTATCGCAAGATATTGCCATTGTTATTGCAAACAGTGCTTCATCGCTGGAAATTGATACCGAACATCAAAGAACCATTTCCGACAAAAACAACTATTTCCCCAGTCCTTCTGTATTTGTATATACATTACCCAACATTTTGATCGGAGAAATTGCCATAAGAAATAGCATAAAAGGAGAGAATACCTTCTTTATTTTTGATAAATTTGATGCTAGTTTTATGAGTTCGTATATTAACGCTCTTTTGAACAGTAATAAAGCAAAATGTTGCATTACAGGATGGGTAGAATTTTACGAAAATAAATACGAAGCATTTTTATACTCAGTAGAAAAAGAGCAAGAAAATTTAAAAATAGAACATACATCAGAAGAATTAAAAAAATTGTATAACAAAAACTAAAACAATAATTATGGACGCATTAATTGAACAACTAA
>JAYVZC010000209.1:0-4095 GCA_043783695.1 Bacteroidota bacterium | reverse complement strand
TCTCAATAGAGCAATCCTTTTGAGCCCAAACACTCAGTTGAACGCTTAATGATAAGAATAATAAAATGTGTTTCATTTCCGAAATGTACTAAAAATTTATTTGAAAATTTGAATCGGAAAGACCGATATCTATTAAAATCGTTTTAATGTTGCTTTGAGTTTTTTTTGCTTTGTTCTTATTAGAACATATATCAGCAAAGGCTTCGTCCAATAAGAACGATATTTTTTACAAGTTGAGTTTAGCTTATAAAGAGCCATTTAATGCTTTAAAATCAACATTGGTGGCAATGGTAGATGGTTTTGACTGGGTTAGGCGTTTTTAAGAAATCTCTCATTAACATTCTTTCGTTGAAAAGTAAAAAAGAGAACAAAGGATTTGGACCACTTACAAAGTAACTTAGCATCAAACTTGCAGTTAAGCTTTTATAAAATTTAATTCTCTGAATGAAAAAAATTATCTTTATTATACTATCCGTTTTAATTTTTATTTCTCTTAGTTTTATTCCAAGATCATTAAAACAAGATCCACCTTTTTATACAAGCAATACTCGTTGGGCTGATTCTGTTTTTAAAACATTGACTCCCGATGAACGCATTGGTCAATTGTTTATGGTTGCTGCTTATTCTAACAAAGACAAAGCACATGTAAAAGAAATAAAAGAGCTGGTGGATAAATATAAAATTGGAGGATTAATATTTTTTCAAGGTGGCCCGGTGCGACAAGCTATTCAAGCAAATTGTTATCAATCCTGTTCTAAAGTTCCTTTGTTTATGTCGATGGATGCGGAGTGGGGATTGGCAATGCGGTTGGACAGTACAACAAAATTCCCTCGTCAAATGACATTGGGTGCTATCCAAAACGATTCCTTGATTTATGAAATGGGAGTAGAAATTGCCCGTCAAACAAAACGTTTGGGAATGCAAATAAATTTTGCTCCCGATATAGATATCAATAACAATCCTCTGAATCCGGTAATTGGAAATCGTTCGTTCGGAGAAAATAAATACAACGTTACTAAAAAAGCATTGATGTATATGAAAGGAATGCAGGACAATCAGGTAATGGCTTGCGGAAAACATTTTCCCGGACATGGTGATACAGACAGCGATTCACACAAAACATTACCAACTATAAAATCATCACGAGCCCGATTAGATACCTTGGAATTATACCCATTCAAAGAATTAATTGCACAAGGATTGGGAAGTATGATGGTAGCACATTTGAGTATTCCTGCTTTGGATACAACCAAGAATCAAGCATCCACACTCACAAAAAGTATTGTAACAGGTTTGTTAAAAGATACACTTGGTTTTAAAGGTTTAATTTTTACAGATGCTTTAAATATGAAAGGTGTGAGTAAATTTTACAAACCCGGAGAAGTAGAAGTAAAGGCATTAATAGCAGGAAATGATGTTTTACTTTTTCCTGAAGATGTACCTACAGGAATAAAAGAAATACAAGCAGCGATTGAACGAGGAGAAATTTCTCAAGTAGACATTGATGAACGTTGCATGAAAATATTGTTGGCGAAACAATGGGCAGGTTTAAATCATTATTCGAAAATTAAATTAAAGAATTTGTATGAAAACTTAAACACTCCTCAAGTCGAATTAATCAATCGTAAATTAACGGAAGCATCGCTTACTTTATTGCAAAATAAAAATAACATTCTTCCTCTTCAACATCTAGATTCTGTAAAAATTGCTTCTCTGTCATTAGGATATAAAGACTTAAGCATTTTCCAACAAATGCTTTCCAATTATGCTTCAATAAAACATTTTGGAGTGGATAAAGATGCAAAGCAAGTTGCATTTGATACATTGCTTGTTCAGATGAAAGAATACAATCCAATTATAATTCACATCAACAACACAAACAATAAGCCCGATAAAGATTTTGGTTTAACACCTCAAGTTGTTGCTATGTTAAAAGCACTCATCAAAGAGCATCAAGTGATTGTGAATGTAGCTGCAAATCCATACATACTTGCAAAAATGGATAGCCTTCAATTTGCAGATGCCGTTATTATGAGTTATGAAAATAATGATTACAGCGAAAGTTATTCGGCACAATTAATTTTTGGTGGACTCGCAGCTTCCGGAAAATTACCGGTAACAGCAAGTTCATTCTATAAACTAGGAATGGGAATTCAAACACAAGCTGTTCGTTTTAAGTATACTATTCCTGAAGATGTTGGTGCGAGTTCTATACTATTAAATAAGATTGATAGCATTGCTTTAAAAGGAATAAAAGATAAAGTTTATCCCGGTTGCCAAGTTTTAGTTGCAAAAAATGGAAAGATAATTTATCAAAAATCATTTGGCTACCATACTTATGATACAAAAATAAAAGTGAAGAACGATGATTTATATGACATTGCTTCCATTACTAAAATCATGGCATCTACCATCTCTGTAATGAAATTAGTAGATGAAAATAAAATTTATTTAGATGCGCCATTGTGTTATTATTTACCACAATTGGAAGGCACTAATAAACAGAATATTGTGATTCGTGAAATGATGACACACCAAGCCGGATTAAAAGACTGGATTCCTTTTTGGATGAAAACTGTAAATAAAGATGGAACTTATAAAACAGGAATTTATAATAAAACACCCAATGATTTTTACACAAAACGTGTCGCCAACGATTTGTATATCAATAAAAATTATGAAGACACCATCTACAAACAAATAATTGCATCACCTGTAAAAGATCTTGGTAAGTATGTGTATAGCGATTTAGGATATTATTTTCTAAAAAAAATTATAGAAGATAAAACACAAGCAGCATTGAATATATATGTCCATAAAACATTTTATGCTCCACTTGGATTACAAACAATGACTTATAAGCCTTTAGCAAAATTTGATTTAACTCGAATTGTTCCAACAGAGTTTGATGCAAAATTTAGAAAACAACAAGTACACGGTGATGTGCACGATCAAGGAGCAGCAATGTTGGGTGGAGTTGGCGGACATGCAGGATTATTTTCCGATGCAAATGATTTGGCTGTGATGATGCAACTGTTTATGAACTATGGAACATACGGAGGGAAGCGTTACATCGATTCTGTAACAATTTCAGAATTTACTAAATGCCAATATTGCAAAGACAATAGAAGAGCAATAGGTTTTGATAAACCCGAAATGAATCCGGATAAAGATAGTCCGGTTTGTGGATGTGTTTCCTATCTAAGTTTCGGTCATGCCGGATTTACAGGCACTTTAGCTTGGGCCGATCCGGAAAATCAATTGGTATATATTTTTCTTTCCAACAGAGTTTATCCCGATGCGGATGATAATAAATTGGCGAAGTCGGGAATAAGAACTAAAATTCAAGAGGTAATTTATGAGGCGTTAAAGTAGGCTGTGTTTTTTTGTGAGCAAAAATAATTTTAATGTGAAAATCTTAACCTAAAGAATTGCAAGTCACCCAATATTTATAACCTACGAGTGCCATTTCCCACTTTTTTAAATTTTTTAAATCGCGGTTGTAGTATTTGGGCAAAACAGCTTTGTTGAAACTAGCAAGAATCTTGAAAAAGGTCTTTTTCATTGGACAAAGGTAATACTATCAATAAGGCAAAAGAGAAAAAAGTCAAAATTCAAAAGAAATTTATTGCATATTTAATACAAATCCCTATATTTGCAGTCCGAAATCAAAAAAAGAATAAAATGAAAGCAGGAATTCACCCAGAAAACTACCGTTTAGTAGTATTTAAAGATTTGAGTATTGATTACTCTTTTTTAACAAAATCATGTGTTGAAAGCAAAGAAACAGTAAAATGGGAAGATGGAAATGAGTATCCAATCGTAAAATTGGAGATTTCTCACATGTCGCATCCTTTTTATACCGGTAAAGTTAAATTGGTAGATACAGCAGGTCGTGTTGATAAATTCCGTACTCGTTACGCTAAAAAAGGTGATAACGCTGCTAAAACAGAAGAATAATTTAATTCAAAATATTATACCATGGAAAATCCCTCATCATTCAGTTGATGGGGGATTTTTGTTTAAAAACTCTTCTTAAACAAATTTGATATTCAGCAATAAAAAACATACTTTTGAAACTCTTAAATCTAAAAC
>JAYVZC010000208.1:0-9637 GCA_043783695.1 Bacteroidota bacterium | reverse complement strand
TAAAATTTCTTTCATTTGTCCAGTTGCACTGGCCCCAGTAGCAGTGTAATCCGCATAAACACCATTTACGAAAATCGACATATTCCAAGAAACAACAGGAAATTTCAAGTCAAATACGAAATCTTCCAGTTTAGGAATAACCCCTCCTGCATTCATTAATTCGCCTTTTGAAACTTTCCCGTCACCCGTAACACCAGCATAAGAAGCTTGTGGACTAGGAACTTTTTTTACTCGAAATTTCATAGCACCCATCGATTTAGAACCAGTTTTGGTTTTAATCGATACGTTTACTGAACACTCGTTTCCTGAAGATACTTTCACAATATAATGCCCTTGTCCTTTGTTAAGGATACTTCCACCTCCACCACTCATTGTTGCAACAACATCCGTTGGTGCAGCACCGGCTACTGAAATATCTACAGGATTCTCAACTCCAATATAAAATACGTTCATTTTTGTAGGAGAAATAGCCATTGAAGGACGAGCAACCATATAGTCACCACTAAACGGATATGCTTTTATAGCACCATCCGGTCCTTTTACATTAATAACTCCAGCGTAGTTTTGTACACCTTCACCACCCGTTGCTCTTTTAAATTTACCAACACCAGCAATAACTTCTACTTTTTCTCCAACGCCTACAATTTTAGGCATCTTAACATTTGATGTATCCAATTGTCCAATCAAAATTTCAGGAGCTTGTGTAGAGCTATGAGCGGAAACAAAAATATCCGCTTGAAATTCTTCACCTGCAATTACATAATTTGAGTTTGGAACTACTTTAGCTTCAACTGCATCAAATGAAAAATCATCGGCTGTAATAGCTTTTAATAACAAACCCACCACATCACTTTCGGCATTTTTAATGTCGTTTTTGATACCCGCAAAAATACACATTGTTGCAGCCATTGTTGTATGGTCAAAATTATTGTATTCCCAATGAACCATTTTTTCATCGTTAATCGAATACACATCATCTGTATTTAAGCCAATCTTTAAATTTGCTTTTTCTTTAGCAGGAACTATATCAATTAATTCTTTTTTAAACTTTATCAACTCATCTTTAAAGGGAACTATTTTAGCATCCGCTCCCGGTTCTTCTGGAGTTGCCCCAAGTAAAATACGGGTAGGTGCATCATAATTATCTTTACTGTCTAACATTTTTAACTGAAACGTATCTGCAACCTCTTTAGAGGGTAGACCTTGAACATCTAAATATAAATCAGATTCTAAGTCATCAACCATTTTACAAAGTTCCGCTGACCTTTTCTTGATTGCTATGGCTTTTTTATACCAAGGCTCTGTCTTGACTTTATTATCAGCCATTGCTTTTTCAAATTTGGAATATAATACTCCATTTTTTCCATCGAAGTTGTCGTTTGTTTTATTCAAACCATCTTCAACGATCACAAAGGCATTCAGAATTTCTTTTGATACGTTAAGTGCCAACAATGCTGTTAACACCAAGTACATCATACCAATCATCTTCTGCCTTGGGGTTTCTTTTCCACCTGACATAGTTCTATATTATTTCTATATTAATATTTATTTAATAGGTCGCTGCTGAAGAAAAAAATCTTCAACAAAAAAAATAATCCCGTACTACGGAATTATTTTCTCATTGCGGTAAGCATGTTACCGTAAATAGTGTTTAATGATTCTAAGTTAGATGATAAAGAAGCGATTTGCTCTTTATATTTTTTAGTGTCATCAACAGAATCGTTAAGATTTTGAACTAACTCTTCTAATCCACCGTAGAATTTAGAAGTAGCTTTTAAATGTTCATTAGAACCTTGCAATTGCAATTCATAAGAAGCATTTAAAGCCGATAAGTTTTTAGATACCTTAACAATTTGCTCCCCAAAACTTGTGCTATCGGAGCCGCTAACAGAGAGACTATTTAATGAATCAGCCACTTTATTAGAAACATCTGATAACGAATCAGCCGCTTTTGTATATGCATCAGACAATGAATCTGCGTTTTTAGATGCCGATTTCATACTGGACACATACTCGTTGGTTGCAACAGATGCATCCGTAATGTTATTTAATTTACCTGCTTGATCACTTAAGCTACGCATCCCTTCACCCAAACTTGCCATAAGCTCCGGTCCAATCTTAGCTTCTTCAAGCATATTATCTAACTGTTCAGTTAATGAACCTTTGTCTTCAATTTGATTTTGTTCGATTTCTTCACCGTGCATGCCAGCTAATTCGGGGTATACTAAACTCCAATCCACTTCTTCATGTGGTGCCTCAAATGCCGAGAAAAAGAAGATTACTGCCTCTGTAGATAAACCAACAACAAGCATTGGTCCTGCACCAGGCCAGTGCATAATTTTAAACATCGCACCAATGATTACGATTGCTGCACCAAATCCATACAATTTGGCCATGAAACTTTTCCATTTTTTACCACCCATAATTTTAAAATTTTAAAAGTTAATAATTATTATTTAGTTTAGATTAGAGAATACAAATTATTAAAATCCTTCACCCGGAGCGTCTCCTCTTTGGCGACCAAGGTAAGTTTGAACACAACGAAATCCAACGTAACATTTCGCAGTATCTTGATACTCATAAGTTCTTGTACTAGTTTGTAAGTAATAACCTACATCTTTCCAAGAACCACCTCTGATAACTTTACGCTTTAAAACAGTCGCTTCGTTATCTTGAGCTTCGTATACATAATCAGGATTCAAATCGTGAGAGAAATCATAAGCCGACTCATCAAATGCGTTGCTGGTCCACTCAGCAGCATTTCCAGCCATACAATATAAACCGTAATCATTCGGATTGTAAGAAGCAATTTTCACAGTATGGAAACCACCGTCATCGATATAACTACCGCGCATTGGTTTAAAGTTTCCTAAGAAACATCCTAAGGCATTTCTGATATAAGGACCACCCCAAGGGAATGGACTTAAAGCATTTCCACCTCTTGCAGCATATTCCCACTCAGATTCTGTTGGTAAACGGAAGTCGTTTACATAAGATTGACCATTTCCAACTAACCAGTTGTTGAATAATTGTGTTCTCCAAATACAAAAAGAACGTGCTTGTTTCCAACTAACACCTACAACAGGGTAATCATCATAAGCTGGATGCCAAAAATACATATTAGTCATTGGCTCATTAAATGCATAAGTAAAATCATGAACCCAAGCCAATGTATCAGGATAAACGTTAATGATGTCTTTTACGATAAACACACTTCTGTCTTTATCTTTTTGTTCACGGGTACTATAATTACCACTTCCATCAGACACCTGATCTTTAACATCATAGTGACCCAATGTTTTATTATCACCCGTGCTTGTAGACTGGTAACCATTAATGAAATCACGACCTTTATCATCAGGAGCTTTTGAAGGCTTGAAACGATTCGACTTTTGCGCAGCCAAACGAAGGTTAATCCAATAATATTCGAAATTTAATTTACGAGAGTCAATTTCTCTACGTTTGTAGAAACGCTCTTCAACCGGTAAGTACATAAATTCAAGAACCTCTCTTACATCTGTTTCATCGTAAGCGATATCCTCGTCAAAATTTACCAATGGTGGGTCAATAGGTTGGTCATAATCATCGGTTTCGATGCCGTGTTCTGCTCTACCGTCTTCAAATAAGGCACGATGTGCAATTGAGTCTTTCACCCAATACACGAACTGACGGTATTCGTTGTTAGAAATTTCTGTTTGGTCAATGTAAAAAGCCTGAACAGAAACTGTCTTAGACTTGGTAGTATGTGAATAAGGAGTATCCTCATCACTTGGTCCCATGTTGTAACTTCCCATAGGAATATACAACATACCAAAAGGATCGATATCGAACCATTCCGGTCGTGGGTGAACACCTACAAGTTCTCCAGTGCTTGTTTTACAACTTGTAAACGCAACAGCAACCACAGAACCAAACAAGAGCAACTTTTTCATATTTGTTGTTTTTATATTAAACCCCTTTTTGTTAGAAAATCACCACACACAAAGTATGATGATTCGGAAGCAAATAGAGTAGCTTAAACGATACTTAAAGATTAAGGTTACAAAAATTTGATTTTTTACAAGAATCTTACATTCATGTGGCCTTGCTTGTGCTCCGGCTTAACGAATTTTTTGCAATATCCTAACATTAACTCATGTGTTCCACTGCTGTGCGCTTTTAAGGCAGAAAGTGTAACATCATAAGCATAGCCTAATTTAAAACCTTTGTACTCCAAACCTACCATAACCGGAATTGCATCTGTTAAACGGTAAGAAGCTCCTATAAATACCATTTTATTCCATCTTGCTAACAAGTTGATGTCCACCTGTGTGGAAGAAGCATCAGATTTAGTTAATATAGAAGGAGTTAAATCAAATTGAGTTCCTAATGGGAATTTATAGCCAGCCATTATATAATAGTGACGAGCAATTTGGTATTGAAAATCATAAGAAGAAGGATAAGTATTTAATGCGCTACTTTTATCATTTATTTTCTGAGCCGGTAAATGCGTGGAAGATAAACCTACATATAGTTTTTCTGTAGAATAATACAAACCGAATCCAACATCATAAGTGGTAGCAGATGTACCGGTCCAAGGGATTGAATTATCAGTTCCACCACCTCCAATAGTGGAAGTACCATCAGGAGCAATAAAATTACCTGTCATAGATTTATTAATCATACCAGCATCCAATCCAATTCCAAGAACACCGGAACCCAACTGTAAATGATAGGAATAAGCCAATTTCGCTTTTAAAGTTTTATCAAAACCCAATTGATCTTGGTCGATTGTAAAACCAACACCTCCGTGTGCAATCTGACCGTAATCTATACTCAAAAGACCTGTTTTAGGAGCTCCTGGGAATTTATCCCATTGATCGCGGTATAAAATCGTAGCACATAATGCCTTATTTGTTCCTGCGTAACCTGGGTTAACAGATAAACGGTTGAACATGTTCATACTGAATTGTGCATCTTGCTGAGCAAAAGTTACCAATCCTGTAATCGAAAACGCAATCAGAGTAAGGGTTTTTTTCATTTTTTTACTTTTTTAATTGAACAGTTTTTGTGCTGTTTTTATTAAAGTTAGGTCGCTAAATTAAGTATAAGTTTAATAAAAACAAATTTTTCAAACATTTTATTGTTAATTAACTCAAATAGTTACGAGTCAGTTATTAGCATTATCCTAACTTTTGATAGGTTTGCCACCAGCTATCAGGCAATTCATCGGTACAAGCTGTTTCATAATCGCTGTAAGAGCAGGGAACCATGTGGTGCCGTTCAAATTTTATTTGATGATTCAAAGGATAAGGCACATCCATCCACCATCGGTCGCTTTTATTGCTCTTGTAAAATACAACTTCGTGACCATGGTCTTTAATGGAAACACGGTATTTGGTGTATTCCGATTTATCAATGATTGGATAATCTTGTTTACGGTTATAAAATCCATCAATAAAATACCAGATCATTTGTGCCACCAAGTGAGCGGTTTGTTTGTTTGTATCAAAAGCCGGATTAATTTCATAAAATCCAATGGATGATAATTTATCGCTCATTCCTGCATAACGGGTAATTTGGCAAGCTTCTTCTCCGTAAAAACCGTTTGGAGAAGCATTGCCATTTCCAGGAGCATCGCTTTGACGAATGGCTGAAATATCAAAACTTAATAAATCGGCATTTCTCACAATAGGCTCTACGCTCTCTATATTTTTTCTAATCTTTCCCAATCTATGCGTATCAAAAAATAATTTATCCATCAATTCAACTGAATTTTGATCTACAAAATAAGACTGGTAACCAATGTTGCTAAAATTGAAAAGAATGTTTGGTTTGTGTAAAATAATTTTACTTAAATAATTTTGGGAATCTAATGTTTTATCACCTTCACCAATATCAAAAGAAGAATCAACTGCGACAATGTTTATGGTCTGCTCCATTTTTTGATAAGCCAGATAATTGCAAAATGTTAGATCCTGAGAGCCGCCAATAATGATAGGAATAATATTTTTTTTGAGGAGTTGTGTCAAGACATCGGTAACAGCAAAGTAACTATCCTCAATGGAGTTTCCTTTTTTGATGTTTCCTAAATCAACAATTTTTGTTGAATAATTTCCTTGAAATAATTTATAAAAATTTTCACGGACATAATCTGCTGCCAGTCCGCAACCTTCATTATTCAGAGCTTTCCGGTCTTCCTCTACTCCAATAATTGCCAACTGCACATTTTCTAAACTAGGAAAATCGCCATCTTTTAAATAGGCATTTATTATTTTTCCATAAGACGTAGCAGGATATTTAGATGCTCCGTTAAAGTCGCTAATATCAATTGGTGTAAAAAATTCTTGCATAGTTTAAACTATTGACGCTGAAAATTAAATTGGTTGCTTGATGTGTCAAAAATAAAAACTCTTTTCATCTATAACCAGAAAAAAATTAAAAGGTACAGAATAAATACAATTATTTTTTAAGAGCGACTTTCTTAGCAACTTTCTTGGTTGCAACTTTGTTAGGGGCAGCCTTTTTCGGAGCAACTTTCTTAGGTGCAAGTTTTACAACAGGATCAGCAACTTTTTTAGCAGCTTTTTTCTTTGGTGTAACCTTTTTAGCAGCCGCTTGTTTGAATGGTTTCTTTTCAAATTTTTTCTTGAAACGACTTCCCTTGCTTGCATTCTTAGGATCTGCAGCTATGTCCAAACATTCTTGTAAACTTAAAGCTGGAGCATCGGTACCTTTTGGTAATTTGAAATTATTTCCATCAATCACCAAATATGGACCCCATCGTCCGTTCAACAATTGAACATCTGGACGTTCAGGAAAAGTTTTGATGTATTTATCAATTTCTGCCTGACGTTTTGCAAGGATCAACTCCACGCATCTTTCAGCAGAAACCGTCATAGGATCATCTTCTTTTTTCAAAGAAATAAATAAACTGTTGTGGCGAACATAAGGTCCGAAACGACCAACTGCAACCACCATTTCTTTGTCTTCAAACATTCCAACAACTCGAGGAAGTTTAAAAAGATCCAAAGCTTCTTGGAAAGTAATTGTATCCAAACGTTGGTCTTTACGCAAACTAGAAAACTTCGGTTTGTTGTTTTCATCATTTCCTTCACCAAGCTGAGCCATTGGTCCAAAGCGACCGATACGCACATATAAATTTTTTCCGGAAACAGGGTCAACACCAAGTAAACGCTCACCTGATGCGCGTTCTGAATTTTCAGAAGTATCTACTACATTTTTATGGAAAGGCTTATAGAAATCGGCCAACATTTTAGTCCACAAAATTTTTCCTTCAGCAATCTCATCAAACTCCTCCTCTACTTTTGCAGTGAAGTTGTAATCCATGATTTGAGGAAATTCTTTGAATAGAAAATCGGTAACAACCATTCCAATATCAGTTGGAAATAATTTTGATTTTTCTGCACCTGTTCCTTCTGTTCTTACTTCATCATTAATTTTTGCATCCTTTAAAGTCAGCACATTAAAATTACGCTGAACTCCTTCTCTGTCTTCCTTTACAACGTATTCACGTTTTTGAACAGTAGAGATTGTTGGAGCATAAGTAGATGGTCGACCTATCCCCAACTCTTCTAATTTCTTAACTAAACTCGCTTCGGTATATCTTGCTGGATGATGAGTAAAACGTTCCATCGCTGTAATTTCATTTACTTTTAATTTTTCTCCTACTTTCATTGGAGGCAACATTCCTTCTTTGTTTTCTTCGTCTTCATCATCTGTTCCTTCCAAATAAACTTTCAGGAAACCGTCAAATTTTAATACTTCTCCTTGAACGACAAATTTTTCAGTTGTGCCTGAAGCAGTAATAACAACAGTAGTTTTCTCTAATTCAGCATCACTCATTTGTGATGAAATAGTACGTTTCCAAATCAAATCGTACAAACGTTTTTCACCGGCATCACCGTCAACAGTTTGCTTTTCGATATAGGTTGGACGAATAGCCTCGTGAGCCTCTTGAGCACCTTTTGATTTAGTTTTATACTGACGAATGTTTAAATATTTTTCTCCGTAATTTCCAGTAATAGCTTCTTTAGCTTGATCAATAGCCGTTCCGGATAAATTCACAGAATCCGTTCTCATGTATGTGATCTTTCCACTTTCATATAATCGCTGTGCAACAACCATTGTTTGCGCAACAGAGAATCCCAATTTACGACTTGCTTCTTGTTGTAAAGTAGATGTTGTAAACGGAGCAGAAGGAGATTTTTTAGTAGGTTTTGTTTCTAAGGAATCAATAGTGAAATCAGCATTTTCACACTTTTTCAAAAATGCACGAGCTTCTTCTAAAGATTTAAATTTTGTAGAAAGTTCTGCTTTAACATTGCCATTTCCAGCGATAAAATTTGCAGTTACTTTATAAGAAGAAGAGCTATTGAAAGCAACAATTTCGCGCTCACGTTCCACAATTAAACGAACGGTTACAGACTGTACACGCCCGGCCGACAAAGATGGACGAACTTTTTTCCAAAGAATTGGAGACAATTCAAAACCCACCAAACGATCTAAAATTCTACGAGCTTGTTGCGCATCTACCAAATGTTTATCAATTGTACGCGGGTTTGCAATTGCATTTTGTATGGCTGGCTTAGTTATTTCGTGAAAAACGATGCGTTTTGTATTTTTACCATTTAAGTCTAAAGCTTCGAACAAATGCCATGAAATAGCTTCTCCTTCGCGGTCCTCATCCGTTGCTAACCAAATTATATCAGCTTTCTTCGCTAATGCTTTTAGTTCGTTAACTACTTTTGATTTATCAGGAGAGACTTCATAATTAGGAGTGAAATTATTTTCGATATCTACACCAAAACCTTTTTTTGCAAGGTCACGAACGTGGCCATAACTGGACTTTACCGTAAATCCTTCTCCTAAAAATCCTTCTATTGTTTTTGCCTTTGCAGGGGACTCCACTATCACTAAATTTTTGCTCATACGCTAGCTAATTAGTTTTTGGTTTAATGAAAATGAATTATCGCTGAGACGCCATTTTCTCAAAATTCGTTGCAAAGAAAACAAATCAAAAACGATTTTTGCAAATTAAATTTGCTTTTGTCAAAACATATATATATAAATATATATATATAAATTTTTTATTCTTTTGTGAAACTATTCAAAGTGCGCCATTTTGTCACCCATTTATTTTAATTATCTTTGCAATCCATTAAAAAATAAAATGAGCGAGAATAAAGTAATTGACGAGAGTAAACAAGGTGAAGCATTGATGTTGGAAAAGCCTGTTATTCCAAACGGTAAAAAACTGTTTTTGGAGAGCTATGGCTGTGCAATGAATTTTTCGGATAGCGAAATTGTAGCATCCATCTTAAAAGACAAGGGCTTTACAACCACAAGTGATTTTAATGAAGCGGATGTAATTTTTGTAAATACCTGTGCTATACGTGAAGGCGCAGAGCAAAGAGTTAGAAAACGTTTGACTGAATATAAAAAAGCAAAAAAAACAAATCCCGATTTAATTGTGGGAGTATTGGGCTGTATGGCGGAAAGATTGAAATCACAGTTGTTAGAGGAAGAGAAGTTGGTGGATATAGTTGTTGGTCCGGATGCATACCGTAGCTTGCCTGAACTGATTGAAATTGCTGAGACTGGTCAGAAAGCGGTAAATGTTCTTTTATCGAAAGAA
>JAYVZC010000207.1:0-4110 GCA_043783695.1 Bacteroidota bacterium | reverse complement strand
ACATTATTGCTGCAACAGGAGTTTGTACAAACTATAATGAAGTATTGAACCCTGAACAATTAGCAAAATGGAAACAAGCTCAAACATCTGACACACCTATTGAAATTGCTATACTTGCTGAAGCGAAAGAAAAAGAAAAAAATCCTGATAAAACAAAATTCAAAACATGGAAATATTCTGCAGAAAACGTACGCGACTTTGCATGGGGCAGTTCCCGTAAATTTATTTGGGATGCCATGAGAATACAACAAGGCGATAAAAATGTGATGTGCATGAGTTATTATCCCAAAGAATCGTATGCTTTGTATTCTAAATATTCTACAAAAGTTGTTGCGCATACTATCAAAACTTATTCGAAATACACTATCAATTATCCTTACCCAACTGCAATAAGTGTGGAAGCAGCAAACGGAATGGAATATCCAATGATTTGTTTTAACTATGGAAGAACGGAAACAGATGGCACTTATACAGAGCGAACAAAATATGGAATGATTGGAGTGATCATTCATGAAGTAGGACATAATTTTTTCCCAATGATTATCAATAGTGACGAACGTCAATGGAGTTGGATGGATGAAGGCTTGAATACATTTGTTCAGTTTTTGACGGAGCAGGAATTTGATAACAATTTCCCTTCCGGTCGTGGACCTGCATATAAAATTGTGGATTATATGAAATCCGGTAAAAATGAATTAGAACCTATCATGACTAACAGTGAGAACATTAATAATTTTGGTGCAAATGCTTATGGAAAACCATGCACAGCATTAAATATTTTACGCGAAACAGTAATGGGTCGTGAGCTTTTTGATTTCGCTTTCAAACAATATGCAACACGCTGGGAATTCAAACATCCAACGCCTGCTGATTTCTACAGAACAATGGAAGATGCGTCAGGAGTAGACTTAGATTGGTTTTGGAGAGGTTGGTTCTATGATACCGATCCTGTAGATATTTCCTTGGACAGTGTGAAAATGTTCACGGTAAAACAAGCCAATGAAATTCCTGAAAAAATAGAAATTATAAAACGAAAAGAAGTTCCAGTTGAATTTCAACATGTTTCTATGCTAAGAAACAAACAAAGTGGAATGAAATTTTTAGTAGATACTGATACCGCTTTGCGTGATTATTACTACTATCATAAAGCAAAAACAAAAGATTATCCGGAAGAAATGAAAGTGAATAAAAACGAAAAATTAAGCGTTCTTAGCAAAGATGAAATGAATTCGTTTGAGAATAATTACTACTATGAATTAAATTTTACAAACAAAGGCGGATTGGTTATGCCAATTATCATTCAATGGAATTACGATGATGGGACAAGTGAAATAGAACAAATAAGTGCATACATATGGAGAAAGAATGAAAACAATGTTACCAAAACATTCGTGAAATACAAAGAAGTGAAATCAATATTAATAGATCCATTTCGAGAAACAGCTGATATTAATGAAGACAATAATTCATGGCCAAAAATGATAAACAAAACACGTTTTGAATTGTATAAAACAAAACGTGTAGGCAGATTTGATAACAATGAAATTAATTTTATGCAGAAGGCTAAGGAAAAAAAATGATTCGCTAGAATGCTAAAATTATGACTAACCTTTGAAAGGTGCTGAGGCAGCTGAGATAAATATAAAAGTTTGAATTTACTTAAATCGAATGTTTTTTTATAGAGACTATTCCTCTTCTGTATAGAATGATATGAAAAACAAAAAACTTTGTGCCTTCAGTACCTTCTTCGTGCCCTCTGCGATTAATACCGAATCGGTTTCTGTAATAGGAGTCCAATAATTGCTTTGCAATTTTGCACTAAAATAGTTACTCTCCCGGCATTTACAATACTAATATCCTTCCGCAAGTGCGGGAGGACTATACATTTATTGTATCGGCATTTACCATTGTAAATTACAAAATGTCCTTTGGGCTCCTATTAATAATAACAATTGGTATAAGTTCTACAACCCTTTATCATAATTCACCACCACTTTATCAGTAGTAGGTCGACTTTGACAAGTTAAAATAAATCCTTGTTTAACTTCTGATGCAGACAATGCGTAATTCACAGCCATTTCAACCTTTCCTTCTTGTAATAAAGCACGACAAGTACAGCAAGAACCGCCCTGACAAGCATAAGGCGCATCTAATCCAATACGGATAGCAGCTTCTAAGATAGTTTCGTTTTCTTCCAACACTACAGGATGTTCATCCCCGTCAATAATAATAGTTGCAGATGCACCTTTTGCAGTATTTCCGGAAGGCTGTATTTCATCGGCATTTACAGGAGCTGTAAAATACTCGATGTGAACTTTTGTTTCATTGATTTTTAATTCTTTTAATGCATTTACAACATTCTCCATCATTGGTCCGGGACCGCAAATAAAATATTCGTTATCTAAAGAAACATCTACATAATCTTTTACTAGTTCGATGTTCTTTTCTTTAGTCATCATTCCTTTTAATTTTTCAGGATGACCTTCCGGAGGTGTATTTAAAACGTGAACAACATTTAATCTATCGGAATTAACAACTGATAATTGTTCAATTTGCTTTTTGAAAATGATAGATGATTCATCGTTATTACCATAAAACAAAGTAATTCTGCTATTCGGCTCCGATTTTAAAACTGTTTTTAAAATGGACAACATAGGAGTGATTCCACTTCCTCCTCCGAAAAGAACATAATTTTTTTTATTGACTGCATTCATCTCCGTAAAGAAATTTCCCATTGGAATCATTACCTCAAGCATATCGCCAATTTTTAAATTGTCGTTAATATATGTCGATGCTCTTCCATCCTTCACTTTTTTAATAGCAACACGTAATTCATTTTCATCCACAGGGCTGCTGCAAATAGAGTATGAGCGTCTGAGTTCTTCCCCTTTTATATTGAATTTTAGCGTGAGATATTGTCCTTGCTTGTATTTATAATCCAGCTTTAAATTAGCAGGCACTTCAAACGCTACAGAAACAGCATCAGCCGTTTCGCGAACAACATCTATAACTTTTAATGAATGGAATTTCGACATTTTACAAATTGATTTTAGGGCGCAAATTTACAATTAATATAGAAATGTACAAAGATTAAAACATAAGCTAATTTTTCACGAGAAAAATCTATAAATTGCAGCCTGCACCAAGATATTCGGGATGCTATTATTCATCTATTACAATGATTGATTCAAACAAAGTATTTTTCCCCAACCTAGAAGGCTTACGCTTTTTTGCATTCTTTGTGGTTTTTATCAATCATGCAACGGGTTCATTGGGCTATAATAATCATTCCGAAAAATTTGCTTACGTGCGCTCTCATTTCTTTTGGAACGGTGATTTGGGTGTAAGCTTCTTTTTTGTTTTGAGTGGTTTTTTAATCACTTATCTTTTATTGAAAGAAAAAGAATTGAGTGGGAAAATCAACATCAAAAATTTTTATTTACGAAGAGTATTGAGAATTTGGCCTTTGTACTTTTTAATTGTAGCAATGTGCCTATTGGTTTTTCCGATGTTTGAAAATGCTCTTCCTAAATGGTTTCCAATAGGTGTAAGCACATCCGAAATCAATAAATGGTTTTATTTAACCTTCACAGGAAACTTTGATTACATCTATAATGGAATAAATAATTTTATGATTGGTATTCTTTGGTCGGTTTCCATTGAAGAACAATTTTATTTATTATGGCCATTGATAATTGCATTTGTTCCAACAAAATATCTTTTAAAAACATTTATCATTATCATTCTTGGCTCAATAGCATTTCGATTTTTTTATGCGAAAGGAAATTTAATGATTATTAAATATCACTCACTTTCATCTGTCTCCGATTTAGCTACCGGAGCACTTATTGCCTATTTAGCCTGTCGGCAAAGTGTAATCGAATGGATTGAAAAAACCCCAAAATACATGATTGTAGTGGTTTACCTTCTACTTTTTATTTTAGTCCCGCTACGTTTTTATGTGTGGAAATTCGGTATATATTACAATCACGCATCTTCTATCATGCCTGTGATTTTTTCTTCTCTATTTGCGTTCATTATTTTAGAACAAAATTATGCAAAACATTCTTTTTACAAAATAAGTAATTGGAAAATCATTTCCTCTTTTGG
>JAYVZC010000206.1:0-4128 GCA_043783695.1 Bacteroidota bacterium | reverse complement strand
CAATGTATTTAGTCGTTTCACCTTTTACAGCGATATATGTTTTCCCAAATTCATATAATTTCAAATCGGCATTTTTACGATTTTGATTGTAGGCTATGGTTTCTAATCCACTAAACAATAATGTTTGACGCAACACATTCAAATCGCTACTCAATGGATTCATCATGGCTACACTTCTATCTTCATTCAATGAACTTAACTTAGTTGCGTATTCTCCTTTCGTTAGCGATAAACACATCATTTCCGAAAAACCATTGTTGGTCAATAATTCAGAAACAACATTTTGAATTTTTTCTTTATCCGGCTTTTCTGCAAATGCTAAAGAAGAATTTAATACGGAAGGAATTTCAATATTGTTGTATCCGTAAATACGCAATACTTCTTCAATCACATCTTGCTCTCGCTGAACATCTACTTTAAATGGCGGAACCGACAATAACAAAGCATCATTCCCTTCGTGCTCAATTTCTATTCCTAAGGATGTGATGATGACTTTTATTAATTCTAAGTCTATTTTCTTACCAATTAACGCATCACATTTTTCAAATGAAAACGGAACTTTAAAATTTTCGATTGGTGTTGGATAAATATCAATTATTTTTGAAGACACTTTTCCACCTGCAACTTCTTTTATCAAGATAGCAGCGCGCTTTAATGCATAAACAGTAATGTTCGGATCTGTTCCTCTTTCGTAACGGAAAGATGCATCTGTTTTTAATCCATGACGTTTCGAAGATTTACGAATAGACGATGCATTAAAATAAGCGCTTTCTAAAAATATGATTTTTGTTTGTTCTGAAACTCCTGAATTTATTCCACCGTAAACTCCTGCAATACACATTCCACCCGCAGCATCACAGATCATCAGATCTTCGGAAGACAATTCTCGTTCCGTTTCATCCAATGTTTTGAATTTTGTTTTGTCTGCCAACTTTTTTACAATCACTTTGCCGCCTTTAATTTTATCGGCATCAAAAGCATGCATAGGTTGTCCCAATTCGTGCAATACATAATTGGTTGCATCAACAATATTATTGATTGGACGCAAACCAATTGCTTTCAAACGATTTTTCAACCAGTCGGGCGAATCTTTAACAGTAATATTTGAGATGGAAAGTCCGGAGTAACGCGGACAAGCAATTGCATCTTCTACAACGACTTCAATTTTAGAAGTCGTTTCGTCTACTTTAAAAATTCTTTCATCTGGAAGGCTCAAAGAGTATGTTAAAGCATTTTCTTTTGCATTCAGCACCGCAACTAAATCGCGTGCAACACCCACATGTGATGCAGCATCAGCTCTGTTTGGTGTTAATCCTATTTCAAAAGTATAATCTTCTTCAATCTTAAAATAGTCATTTGCTGGAGTTCCAATTTTTGCCGAAGCATCCAACACCATAATTCCTGCATGTGAAGCTCCCAAACCAATTTCGTCTTCGGCACAAATCATTCCTTCCGAATTTTGTCCGCGTATTTTTGATTTTTTTATTTCAAATGGCTCCCTCGTTGTAGGATAAAGCATGGCACCAATAGTTGCAATCAGAACTTTTTGTCCGGCTTCCACATTTGCTGCTCCACAAACTATATTCAATAAAGTTCCTGTCCCAACATCAACTGTTGTAATATTCAACTTATCAGCATCCGGATGTTTTTCTTTTGATTTTATTTCTCCAACTACAATTCCCTTCAATCCGCCTTTAACAGTTTCAAATTTCTCGATGCTTTCTACTTCCAATCCACAATCGGTCAATAATATTCCCATCTCATCGGGTGACAAGTCGGTTTTAATGTATTCTTTAAGCCAGTTATACGATATTTTCATTTTTCTAAATTATGCTTTGAATAGGTACAAAAATAAGAAATAAATCGCATCAAAAGGCATCAAAAATCTATCCTCAAAAGCCCTTTAAATTCCAATATTTACGTAGCTTTGCCATCCATGAACGACTTATTTACATACTATACCAATAGAATATCCAAATTCAAAAAGGAAATTGAAGAACAGAACAGTAAATTCAATAAAATTTTCTATTCCCGCATTCTTCTATTCATTTTAGCTCTCGTTCTCTTCTTTTTATTCTACAAAACTCAAGCAATTTTCGCTTATTCTTTTGCAGGATTAACTGTAATTGTTTTTCTTTTTTTATTGAGCAAAGAAATTCAACTAAAAAGAAAAACGAGTTTTTTAAATAACTTAATCAAAGTCAACGAGATTGAAATTCAAATCTTAAAGAAAGATTTGAATGGAATAAATGAAGGATTTGAATTTATAGACAAACAACATCATTTTATTTCTGACTTAGATATTTTTGGGATAAAATCTATTTTCCAAATTTTAAATCGTACTTCTACTTATACTGGACGAATCAAATTGTCTCAATGGCTAACAAATCCATTTTTAGATAAAGCAGAAATACTTTCCCGCCAGGAAGCCATCAAAGAATTATCCTCCAAACCAGAATGGAACCATGAGTTTATTGCATTGGGATTTCAAAACAAAGAACAAGCGAAAGACAAAGAAATCATTGAAGAATGGCTGAATGAGAACAATACTTTTTCAAATTTATTTCTTCAAATTTCCTGTGTTTTATTTCCAATATTATCTGTCACTTCTATTGCGCTCTATTTTATTGGAATCATTAACGAAACACCCTTTACTTTACTATTCTTCATTCAGCTTGGTATCATTGGATCTTATACAAAACGAATAAATAAAATTCACGATAATTTAAGCCGCAAATTCGATTCTATTGAAAAATATCGTCAATTGATTTCTTTGATAGAAAAGGAATCATTTAAATCTGATTTATTAAGCAAGTTGAAATCTGTTTTTGTGAATGAAAAAAATTCTGCCAGTGAAAACATCAAAGAATTGAAAAGGTTGACAGACAAGCTAGATGCAAGAATGAACATTGTGGTAGCAGTTTTACTAAACGGGATTTTACTTTGGGACATTAATGTGATGTGTGGTATTGAAAATTGGAGAAAAAAGAATAAATATCATTTTATGAAATGGGTTGATGCTATCGGAGAATTTGATGCTTTCATTAGTTTAGGAATGTATGCACACAACAATCCTTCTTATGTTTTCCCAGAAGTAGAAACCAATCACTTTGTAATTGAAGCAGAAAATCTTGGACATCCTCTTATTCAGGAAAATGTTTTAGTAAAAAATAATTACAACATTTCACATGCACCAAAAGTGGATTTACTAACAGGAGCAAACATGGCAGGAAAAAGTACTTTCTTAAGAACCATTGGTGTAAACCTTACCATTGCCATGATTGGAGCTCCGGTTTGTGCAAGTCGCTACAAATTTTCGCCTATTCATTTATTCACAAGCCTTAGAACAAATGATTCATTACAAGAAAACGAATCTTTCTTTTATGCGGAATTAAAACGATTGCATTTATTAACGGAGCAATACGAACAAGGAAAACAGGTTTTCTTTTTACTGGATGAAATTTTAAAAGGAACCAACAGCAAAGACCAACATGCAGGTTCGGAAGCACTCATCAAAAAAATCTTACGATTAAACGGAGTTGGAATTGTGGCTACTCATGATGTGGAATTATCAAAACTATCCTCTCAGTTTCCTGATCAAGTAAGAAATTTATGTTTTGAAATCACGATCAAAGACGACAAACTCAACTTCAATTATAAATTAAGCGAAGGAGTTTGTTCAACTATGAATGCTTCGTTTTTGATGAAGAGTATGGGGATTGTGGATTAGGATTTAGTTTCCTGCGTTTTTCATCGCCCAATTTTTGGGGTGCTTTTTCTAATACTAATCGTGTTGGGTATTTTTCTTTTTCGCCCAAATAAATTTGCATACTTTTTAATTCACCTGCCTTCATTTTACCCACTCTACCATCTGTTTTATGAAGTTCGATGCCGATTTATTAAACCGATCCTGCAAACTTTGTTTTCTTATCTTGATATCTTCTTTTAATAATTCTCTGCACAAATTCTCCAAACTTATTGTTCCTTCTTTCTTTGCTGTAAACACACATAAGAAAAAGAATTTATACTTAGAAGTTTACTTTTTCTTTGTACAAATTTTGTTAGTCTTGCCGTTTCTTCTATAAAGTTCGTGTCAAAAAAAATTTGTGTTAATTATCTTATCTTTGT